>CAYUEV010000008.1:0-44861 GCA_964443825.1 uncultured Eubacteriales bacterium | reverse complement strand
TAAGTTACAATTTTCTGTATTTCCCGTTTCCTAAAAATTCAATATATCCTTTATCGCGCAGGATTTGAAGTTGTTGTCTTATTTTAGGTCTTATGTTATTGTTTTCGGGGCGCTTTAATTTTAAAAACTCCCCAAAAGCGTATACGTCCTCAAGATTAAATTCGGTTTTATCTATCTTGTTTATACAATTTAGTATATCGAGCGTCCAGCCGCGTCCGTCCATGTCGCGAATATTTAGACCGCCGCTTTTTAGAACTTGTCCGAGAACCGTTTTCTTATCAATCGCTTCGCCGTCGGAAATTATTTTGATTTTCCCTTGAGGAGGAATATTGGAGAGGACGACCGAGCATCCTGTCCATCCGCTTCTTTTAGCTGATGGCGAGAGCGGTTTTCTTTTTTCGATTATGTCGGGATGAAAAAAATATTTTGGGACCATTAAGAGATTTTTAACAGAATATTCTTTTAAAGAATAATCCATAAAGAAGAAATCAGGATTACAGTCGCTCGTTATCCTCGCGATCATGGTTTCATAATTGCCGTCGGGTACTTTTTTACCGAGAATGCCGTTTTTCGCTTTTAGTTCATACTGGCTTTTACATGAAGGGCAGTAAAAATCCGCTACGGGTTTATTGTTTTCAAAATGATTTAAGGATCTGTTCCCGCATCTGGGGCAGTACATATTGTCTAAAATCCATGACTCCGTAAGGACTCTCGCGATTTGAGACCTTGAGCGATAAGCTCTCATATTTTTTGCTTTAAATTTAAGATCCATAAATTTTTTTAAGACTGATTTATCGGCGTCCCGCGTTTTACGGCTATTCCCACTCTATGGTCGCGGGGGGTTTGCCGGTTATGTCGTAAACCACCCTGTTTACGCCTTTTACTTCGTTTGTTATTCTTGACGATACTTTAGAGAGCAGTTCGTAAGAGAGCGGGGCGTACTCGCACGTCATAAAATCGCTCGTTATCACGGCTCTTAAGGCTATGGTGTAGTCGTATGTCCTGTCGTCGCCCATAACGCCCACAGAGCGGGAGTTTGTGAGGACGGCGAAATATTGACTCGCTTTTTCGCCCGAGTTTTCGAGTTCCTTACGAAAAATCGCGTCCGCGTCTCTTAAAAGATCGAGCTTTTCTTTCGTTAGATCGCCTATAACTCTGATGGCGAGTCCCGGTCCGGGGAACGGCTGACGGTTTATAATATAATCGGGAAGACCTAATTTTTTGCCCACGACCCTCACTTCGTCCTTAAACAGACCTCTTAAAGGCTCTATTAACCCTTCGAATCCGAGATCTTCCGGCAACCCTCCTACGTTGTGGTGGCTTTTTATAGTCGCCGCTTTTTTATTGCCCGATTCTATAACGTCGGGGTAAATAGTGCCTTGCGCCAAAAATTTCGCGTCGTCGCGCTTTTTAGCTTGTTCTCTAAATACTTCTACAAACTCGCTTCCTATAATTTTGCGTTTTTTTTCGGGATCTGAAATTCCTTTTAATTTGGAGAGAAAACGATCCGAAGCGTCCACCGCCACCATGTTGAGCTTCATGTTTTTAAACGCTTCTTTTACTTCAAAGGCCTCGTTTTTTCTCATAAAGCCGTGGTCGACAAAAATGCACGTTAAATTTTCGCCTATCGCTTTTGAGATAAGCGCGGCGGCGACCGACGAATCCACTCCCCCCGAAAGCCCTAATATCACTTTTTCGTTTTTAGCCTGTTCTCTTATTTCTTTTACTTTCCGGTCTATGTAGTCGTCCATCGAGTAGTCGCCCGACGCGCCGCATACGTTGTAAAGAAAGTTGCGTATTATCTTTAAACCGTTTTTCGTGTGTTCGACTTCGGGGTGAAACTGCACGCCGTAAAGCTTCATGTTTTCGTTTCCGGCGGCGGCTATAGGGCAGTCGCCGGTCTTACCCAAAGGTTTAAAGTCTTTGGGCAGTTTCGTCACAATATCGGTATGGCTCATAAGCGTAATCTGGGACGAGCTTAGACCTTCAAAAAGGGGAGAATTTTCTAAAAACGTCTCGGTTTCGCCGTATTCGCTGACAGGGGACTTTTTTACTTCGCCGCCCAAAAGGCGCGTCATAAGCTGAAAGCCGTAACATATCCCCAAAATGGGTATCCCCTGTCTGAAAAGTTCGGGGGAGCATTTCGGGGAATCTTTCCCGTAAACGCTTAAAGGCCCTCCCGTGGTTATTATTCCTATGGGATTTAGACTTAAAAGCTCCGAAAGAGAGGCGTCGCCCGGCTTAATTACCGAATAAACGCCGCATTCGCGCACTCTTCTCGCTATGAGTTCCTTATACTGCCCGCCGAAATCTAAAACTATTACGGTTTCGTTGTTCATTTGCATCAAGACCTTTTTAAGCGTTTCTCCCGCAGCATTTTTTGTATTTAAGTCCGCTGCCACACGGGCAAGGGTCGTTCCTGCCTATTTTTTCGCCTTTTCTGATTGGGCGTTTTTTCTCGCTTCCATCGCCGCCGTTCGTCGCCGCGGGTTTCATCTTCTGTTCTCTTTTAACGTCTTCCTCGGATTTCAACACGGCGCAAAGCACGAACTGAACCGTGCCTTCGCGTATGTTCATAACCATTTCGTCGAACATATCCGAGCCTTCTTCCCTGAAGGCGATTACGGGATCCTTTTGACCGTAAGCTTTAAGACCTACGCTCTGTTTAAGCTGTTCCATAGCGTCGATGTGATCCATCCAGCGCATATCGACGTTTTCTATTAAAGCCTTGTGTTCCAGGGCCTTTAAAAGCTGCTCGCCGTATTTTTCCTTTTGAGATTCCAACTTGCCTGTGGCGAGATTTAGCATTTGCTCCAATATCGCGTCGTGATCTTCCGGATTTTCAATTTCGTTTTCGCCTAAGAGCCACTGATATTTTGTTTTAAGACCGGTTATGTTCCAGTCTTCCGGTCTGTTGGCGTTAGGGCAGTAAAACTCCACCGCGTCCGTTATGCTGTCGTTAATCATTTTGCGTATAGTCGAGTCAAGGTCTACGCCGTCTAGCACCTGATTGCGCTGATTGTAAATAATCTCGCGCTGTTTATTCATAACGTCGTCGTATCTTAAGACGTTCTTTCTTACGGCGAAGTTATTGCCTTCGACCTTCTTTTGGGCGTTTTCTATCGTCTTTGAAAACATCTTGGCGTCAAGCGGCATATCTCCGACGCTTTTAAAACTGTCGAGAATATTGAAAAATCTGTCGCCCGCGAAAAGCCTTATAAGATCGTCCTCAGCCGAAAGGAAAAAGCGCGATTTTCCGGGATCGCCCTGTCTTCCCGAACGGCCTCTTAACTGGTTGTCTATTCGCCTCGACTCGTGGCGCTCGGTGCCGATTATGAACAGTCCGCCCGCGTCTCTTACTTTGTCGGCTTCTCCTTCTATTTCCTTTTTGTATTTTGACAGGAGCTCCCCGTAAGTTTTTCTCGCCGACAAGATTTCATCGTTATCGGTGTCGGCGAATCCCGTGGCTTCGGCTAAAAGCTCTTCCGTCATGCCTTCCATTCTGCGCATTTCGGACTGCGCCATATATTCCGCGTTGCCGCCTAATTGTATATCGGTTCCGCGCCCCGCCATATTGGTGGCTATAGTGACCGCTCCGAACTTCCCCGCTTGAGCTATTATTTCGGCCTCTTTGTCGTGGAATTTCGCGTTTAACACGTTATGTTTAATTCCGGCGCGTTTTAAAAATTTAGAGAGCCTTTCGGATTTTTCAATGCTTATAGTGCCCACTAAGACGGGCTGACCTTTTTCGTGAAGTTCTTTGATAAGATCGATTATGGCGTTAAATTTCGCCTCTTCGGTTTTGTAAAGAACGTCCGGGAGATCCTCTCTTATCATGGGCTTGTTAGTGGGTATCTCTATAACGTCCAGACCGTAAATCTCCTGAAATTCGTCGCTTTCGGTCATGGCCGTGCCCGTCATGCCCGAAAGTTTTTCATAAAGCCTAAAATAATTCTGGAACGTAATAGTCGCCAAAGTCCTTGATTCCGAGCGGATATTTACTCCTTCTTTAGCCTCTATAGCCTGGTGAAGACCTTCGTTATAGCGCCTTCCTATCATAATGCGCCCCGTAAACTCGTCGACTATGAGAACCTGACCGTCTTTTACGACGTAATCTATATCGCGCTTCATAACGCCTCTCGCTTTTAACGCCTGATTAAGGTGGTGCTGGAGCGTTAAATTCTCGGCGTCCATAAGGTTGTCAAGGTTAAAATACTCTTCCGCCTTGCTTATTCCCAATTTTGTAAGAGTGGCTGTTTTCGCTTTTTCGTCGACTATATAATCGGCGTTCTCGTCGTTTACGTCGTCGATTTCCTTTTTGGAATCAAGCTCTTTAATGCGTTTTTCTCTAAGCGTCTTTACAAAGTCGTCCGCCCTCTTGTATAAATCCGAAGACTTGTCGCCTCTTCCGGAAATAATTAAAGGCGTTCTCGCTTCGTCTATAAGGATGGAGTCCACCTCGTCGACTATGGCGAACGCGTGTCCCCTTTGAACCCTTAACTCTTTATAAGGAACCATGTTATCTCTCAGATAGTCGAATCCCATTTCGTTGTTAGTGCCGTATGTAATATCGGCGGCGTAAGCGGCTCTTTTGGCGTTATTGTCGTCGCCCTGCACTATAAGTCCCACGGTAAGACCCATAAAGCGATATACTTTTCCCATCCACTCGGAGTCGCGTCTCGCAAGGTAGTCGTTTACGGTGACTATGTGGACGCCGTTGCCCGCGAGAGCGTTTAGATACGCCGGAAGAGTGGCGACGAGCGTTTTGCCCTCACCCGTTTTCATCTCGGCTATCCTGCCTTGATGGAGTATTATCCCGCCCAATATCTGCACCGGGAACTGTTTCAAGTTAAGCACTCTCCACGACGCCTCCCTGCACGCCGCGAACGCTTCGGGCAGTATGTCGTCAAGCGTTTCGCCTTCGGACAATCTCTGTTTAAATTCCTTGGTTTTAGCCTGAAGTTCGGAATCGCTCAGTTTCTGGTACTCCTCGTCGAGATCGAGAACTTTTTTTTGAAGAGGCATAATTCTTTTTATTTCTTTAGCGGAATAATCACCGAATATTTTTGTTAATACTGACAATTAAAATTCATCACCTTTTGGATTCTTAAATACGATCTAAGCGTACTATTATTAAATTGATTATAGATTGATTACATATTAAATTATACAAAAGAAAGCATATTGATTTTACATCTTTTTTTCTAAAATGTCAAATTCCCTTGACAAAATTCTTTTATGTCGCAATTTTTACAGTCGGGATTTCTTGATTTGCACACTTCTCTGCCGAAAAGCACCATTCTGTGGCAAAAATCGGAACTCTCGGAAGGCGGCAGCAGTTCTTTTAATTCCATTTCGACTTTATAAGGGTCTCTCGTATTAACGAGCCCCAATCTGTTCGATATTCTTATAACGTGCGTGTCGCAAACCACGGCGGGTTTGTTGTAGACGTCGCCTAGAATTAAATTGGCGATTTTCCTTCCCACTCCGGGGAGTTTAGTGAGATCCTCGATATTGTCGGGAATCTTCCCGCCGAAATCGTCCCTTAACATTTTGGACATATTTACTATATCTTCCGCTTTCGTGTTGTGAAATCCGCATGGGCGTATAATTTCGGCTACGTCGCGGGGGTTCGCCTCGGCAAAGTCTTCCAAGGTCCCGTATTTTGAAAAAAGAATCGGCGTTACCGCGTTCACCCTCTTATCGGTACACTGAGCCGAAAGCCTCGCCGCGATTAAAAGTTCAAGCGGATTTTCGTAATTTAACTTGCATAAAGCGTCGGGATACTTGCTTTTAAGGATTTCTATGATTTTCAGAGTTTTTTCTTTTTTATCCATAAGTTAAAACGAGTCGATACGAGCCGATACTCTTAAAATCTTTCTCGCGTCGGAAGCCGTTATATCGTCGTCAAGGTTTACGTCCGCCGCCGCTAATTGATCTAAGTCGGGAGTTTCCAATTTTGACGAGAACCTTAACGCGAGCCTGGCGTCCGCCGCGTCAATTTTCCCGTTAAAATCCACGTCCCCGACTTCCGGCTCGTTTCGCACGGAAACGGTGTATTCAAAAACCGCCGAAAAGGTTTTGTAAGTTACCGTCACGGCGTATTTTCCGGGGACGCTTACGTCTATTTCATGGGAAAGAGCATAGTCGTCGGTAAGGGTTTTTTCGCCGCTGTTATAGACTATATAGACTTCAAGTTTTGAAAAATTGACGGGTGAATTTAAAAAGCTTCCGACGTAAGACGTGTCGCCAAGTTCTATTCCCGTCTCGATAAGGTCTAAAACAGTGTAGTCGAACGCGACGTATTTGTCCATATAGTAAATTCTCGCCGTAAAAACGCCTAAATTCATGTTGTCGTATTCTATATCAAAATCCTTAACGATTTCGGTAACCCCGTTGTCGTATGTGGCTTGAAGCTCAAAATCGTCCTTATTAAACGACCGGCCTTTGTATATAGTCGGGTTCGCGGGGACTTTGGTAAGTTTTAGTTCGGTAACCGTCCTGCCCGTTACGTAAATATGAAAAGAGGCCGAAATTTCAGGGTATTTGTATGTGACCGTCACGGTATATGTTCCGGGGGCGAGCGTCGCGTCGCCCTCGTTTACGCCCTCGATTGTGTAATCGCCTTCTTTTAAAACTTCGCCTTTTCCCCCAAAGCGTCCGTCGCTGTAGTAAGCCGCGACCGAAAGACCTTCAAAAGATATTGCCTCGCCTTCTATAAACGTGGTCTTTTTAGGGAGAGTGAGGACGATATTGGTAAGCGGGACTTTTACTACGGTTATGTCAAACTCGGCGGAAAACCCGCCGTAATAAACGACGACTTTTTTCTCTCCGTATGTGTCGAGAGACGGAAAAGACACTTTATAACCCGTTACTTCCAAGAGGGATTCTTTCTCGTCGTCAAATACCAAGGCGACTTTAAGTCCCTCCGTGTCGGCGCTCTCCTCGCCTTCCACATACCTTGTTTTATCAGGGGGGCTTATTATTCTGAGTCCTTTCGTCCCCAACACTTTTTCATCGTCCGTAACAAACGGGTCGCGGCTCAAATATTTTAAACCGCCGAGATCCACCCAACCGTATACGGAATCGTAAACCGTGTATCCAAAAGAGCCTTCAATTTCCAAGACGTTTAAACACGCGTCTTTTAAGGCTATGGTTTTAAATCGCGACGAGGAATCCGGGCTTTCGTATAACTTGGCGCCTCCGTTGGACGTAACTATATAAGAGCCTAAATTAAAATCTTCCGCGAAAACCCGGACGGACCCCGTGAAGCAAAAAATCAATACGAACGAAATAAAAAGTTTAGCAAAACGTTTAATGATAATACCCCCTTAAATTTTAACAGACGTCCGATAATTTGTCTTCCTGACGTTTGTGTTCGGTTAAAAGCTTATTTTCGATGGACGACTTTTTGATAAGATTCTTTACGGTTGTGTCGAAGTCGAGATTTTCTCTGTAGTCGGCCGGGAAGATATAATCGACGCGGCCGTGCCTTAAAAGATCCTCCACTATCGATTTATCGCGCTCCTCGCGGTATACCGCGATGGAACTTCCACCGTATGCCTTTACCATTTTCATGCAGGGAACGTCCGAAAGCCCGTCGCCTATATAGAGCATATCCGAAAATCTGACGCGCCTTAAATTTTCAGGCGTGGAACGGTTTAAATCCACGTCGTTTGAAACCGAGAGAACGCCTTTATTGATTCTGTAAACGAATTGCGTTTTAGAGGTGTAGTTTACGGCTGATTTTGGGAAGACGGCGCGCCCGTCTTTATCGTAGAGGAACTCGCTAGCGTATATTTTTTTAAAGCAGTTCCCGATTTTAGAGCCTTCTATAATCTCCTTCAGCCCCGACGACAGGACGTAATGTTCGACTTTAACGCCCGTTTTAAGACCGTATTCCGTAATTCTGTCGAACCAGCCGGTCACGCCGTCAAAAAACTCAATGTTTTTCCCGCATGAAACCACTCTCTCCCGCGTCAAAGGTATTCCCGCTCTTTCGGACTCCGTTATCATCATGTACATATACGATAAAACCTTGTCCATATTCATTTTATCGCCGAAAGAATTCGCCTTTTCCCAGAACTTGGACGGTTCCATGCCTAAACTCGGTATGAACTGATACTCCTGCATATCCTTGGGGCTTAACGTTCTGTCGAAATCGTACATTATGGCGAAAATAGGCGCTTTATCGTCTTCAATCAAAAGAATACCCTCCCCGCGGAAATATTTTATAGATAAAAAATTTACAAAAATTTAAAAAAATAAATATTCTCTTTTGTTGACTTTATTTTTATTTTGTTGTAAAATAATTTCAGAAAAGAAAAATAAATCACAAAAAGCCTTTTTTTGCCGTGTAAGGCGTGATTTTTTCTTTTACCCCGAAGCGTTCTTGATTCTCGTTTAGCTTTAAGGGGCGGTATTTTGCCGATTCAAGCGGGCTTCAGCCGCTAAATATATTAGCGCGAGTTCAAAGCGACGACGCGCTTTTAAGATGATAACGGGAATACAGTGTTTTCTGTACCCATACGTTCTTGATTTACGCCGTATGCCTTTAGAACCTCCGGGGATCACGAAAAGCCGATGAATTTTTTTGGGCTGAAGGGAAACCCTAAGGAATCGCGGCGAATTGCCATAATAAGAGAATCGCGGTAACAAAAGGACGCGAAAAAGCGCGTTATCCGGTTCTCGGCGATTTGCTGCCGGCGCCTTTAACTTAACAAGATTTTAACTTTCCGTTTCCTTGTGTTAGATCGGAGCGGTTTTGCGGTCGAATGGGCGCGAAACCGAAAGTTGAACTTCGGAAAGTTTCAGCGGGAGATTACGTATCGCCCGCTGAAATTTTTACCATATCCTCGCATGACCTCATAGCGAGGATAGTTTTTTCTAACAGTTCGTCTAGTTCCCAGCCTAACATCGCGGCTCCGCGTTCTATTACGTCTCTGCTGCAACCGGCGGCGAATTTTTTATCTTTGTATTTCTTTTTAAGGCTTTTAAGTTCCATATCCTTACAGCTTTTAGAAGGACGCATTTTAGCCGTCGCGCCTATAAGACCCGTAAGCTCGTCGGTCGCGTACAACACCTTTTCCATGGTGTGTTCGGGCTTTACGTCCACCGTAAGACCGTAGCCGTGAGAGCATACGGCATGGATGATATCGTCGCCCACCCCCGCTTCTTTTAATATTTCGGGGGCTTTCTTACAGTGTTCTTCGGGATATTCCTCAAAATCTATATCGTGTAAAAGCCCGACCACGCCCCAGTACTCGGAATCGTCGGCGTAGCCCAACTCATTCGCGTACCACTTCATGACGCCTTCCACGGTAAGACCGTGAACTATGTGAAACGGCTCTTTATTGTGCTTTTTAAGGAGAGCCAGCGCGTCCTCTCTCGAAATCGAAAGATCCAAAAATATCGCCTCTTTTAACCTTCTAAACTTGACAAACACCAAAAAACAGCGTAAAATGAAACTTGGGAGCGTAAGTCTCCATTAAAGTTTATATGTAATACTCTTTTTCGTCAAGTACCAGGAATTTGTAAATTTTAAATTTTCCCTTTTGGAACGCGTCCTCGAATCGCGCCTTTATTACAAGTCTTTTTACCGGGAGGACGACGTTCATTTCCACTTCGGTAAAATGAAGAGCCGTAAGTTCTTCATTTGAGGCGAGTTCTATGTGTCTTTTGGAGTCGTTGCGGCTTGTGTAAATGTAAAAATTCATAATCGGAAGCGCTTCGCCCCCGACTTCCACTCGTTCGAACCTGCCTCTGTTAGCCTTAACTTTTTCTCTTCTCTTTTTAAAAGGGTCTTTTTTCATGCCCTTATTATACCTCAAATTTTCTTTTAAGTCAACAGAAAAGTACAATCGGTGGTGCTATGAAAAAACTGTCTATGATTGTGCCCTGCTACAACGAGTCGCAGGCGCTGCCAAAGTTTTATAAGGAAATTTCACGCGTCGCGGGGGAGTGTTCAAATTACGAATTTGAACTTATATTCGTAAGCGACGGCAGTTCCGACGACACCGTAAAAATATTGGAAGATTTAGCTGAAAAAGACAAGAGAGTTAAATATATCTCTTTTTCAAGGAATTTCGGAAAAGAAGCCGCCATGCTCGCCGGGTTAGAGCGCTGCACGGGCGATTTTATGGGATTTATAGACGCGGATTTGCAGCATTCGCCCGACCTTATCCCCGATATGCTAAAAGCGGTCGACGGCGAGGGCTACGACGTCGCGGCGTGCAAAAGAGTAGACAGGGAAGGCGAGTCCAAATTCAAAAGTTTTCTTTCAAAATTCTTTTATAAAGTCGTCAATAAAATTTCCGAAACGTATATCGACGACGGCGCTCAGGACTACAGAATCATGACGAGGCAGGTCGCCGACTCGATTCTCTCAATGGGCGAAAATATCCGCTTTACAAAAGGCATATTCAGCTGGGTGGGTTTTAACGTAAAGTGGTTTCCGCATGAAAACCGCGAAAGAGCCGCCGGCTCCACAAAGTGGTCCATAGGCAAGCTCTTTAAATACGCTCTCGACGGCATATTGGGGTACACTTCCGCTCCTCTTAAAATTTCCACGATTTCAGGCGTTTTCTTTATATTTTTAAGTTTAATTTACGCTTTCGCGGTACTGATTAAACTGATAGTCAAAGGTCACGTTTTCCCGCTTACCGTAAGAATCGCGCTTTTTTCCGTTTTGTTTATAGGAGGACTTATACTCTTGTCTATCGGGATAGCGGGGGAGTACATAGCGCGGATTTACACTGAAGTAAAAGGCAGACCCAAGTATATTATCGCCAAAACAAACATAGACGAAAACAATTATAAAGTTTAATTTTTAAGGAGAATAATTATGCAGATTACAAAAGATTCCACAATAGGCGACGTTCTTGACAAAGACCGTTCTTTAGCGGCTTACTTTTTCGATATGGGTATGTACTGTTTAGGCTGCCCCTCCGCGAGAGCCGAAACTATCGAGCAGGCGTGTATGGTTCACGGAGTAGACCCCGACGAGCTTTTAGAAAAACTCAATAAGCCCAAGGAGTAAAATTGTTTTCCCAACGTCTTAACTCCATCGCCTCTTTAGTCAGAAAAAACCGCTATACAGCCGACGTCGGCACGGATCACGCTTATTTGCCGGTTCTTCTCGTTTTATCGGGAGTTACTAATAGAGCGGTCGCTTCCGATATAAACGAAGACCCTTTAAAAAAAGCCCGCTCAACTCTTAATAAATATTCGTTGGAAGATAGTATAGAGCTTATTATTTCCGACGGGCTTAAAGGTATACCGAAAAGCGCGGACGAGTTTGTTATATCCGGCATGGGCGGGACGCTGATAAGCGAAATTTTAAGCGAAAGCATCGAGAGAATAAAATCAAAAGACGTTCACCTTGTCTTGCAGCCTATGACGCGCGCATACGACGTAAGAAAATTTTTGTCCGAAAACGGCTTTTTTATAGACCGCGAAAAATTTTCCGAGGACGACGGCAGGGTTTACGTTTCCATGAGCGCTTATTTTTCCGGAAAAGACGAGAGAAAAAGCGACTATTTTTATTTTTTCGGCGATTTTATTTTAAAAGACGACACGTTGTCTCTAAAGTACTTTAAAAAGCAAAAAAACATAATAGATTCTAAAGCGGAAGGGTTAAAGCATACCGGCGACTACAAGGAATATGACAAATATCTCCTTTTACAAAAGAAGGCTCAAGAGTTTTTAACGCTATGAAAATAAGAGAAATTTACAATTTTTTAGATAAAATCGCCCCGTTTTCGACGCAGCTTCCATGGGACAACAGCGGCTTTATTTGCGGCTCTTTGGATTACGACTTAAAAGGAGTTTTAACGACCCTTGACTGCACTAACGCCGCCATAGAAAAAGCCTGCGATATTGGGGCGAACTTGATCGTCACTCATCATCCGCTTATATTTAAATCGACCCCGTTTTGCGATATAGACGCGAAAACGCCTCTGTATAAGGCGATAAGGCGCGATATTACGGTAATTTCCGCTCACACTAACCTCGATATGGCTAAAGGCGGCGTAAACGACGTTCTTTGCGAAAAATTAAACCTTAAAAACGTAAAAGAGATTTTTTCCGAGGGCGTTCCCATAATGAGAGAGGGCGAAACCGATATAAGCTCCTTTTCCGATTTTTCGCGATTTGTAAAAGAAGCGCTTAACGCCGAAACCATGACGCTCTATGATTCTAAAAGAGACGTAAAAAGAGCGGCGGTGTGCTCGGGCTCGGGCGGGGATTACATTCCGCTCGCGAGCGAAATGGGATTTGACGTTTACGTTACGGGCGAATGCCGCCACAATGAAATTTTAAACGCCGAGACCTACGATATCAGTCTTATCGCGGCGGGGCATTACAATACCGAGAACCCTATAATCGAAGTATTGGCTCGAAAAATTTCCAAGGAATTTTCGGGCGTTCCCGTAAACTCTTTCGACTGTATGCCCTCCGACAGATACTTCTGCTAACAAACTTTTTACTTAATATGCCATTAGACGGAATATATCTTCATCTTTTAACGGATGAGCTTAAATCAAAATTGATAGGCGCGAAAGTCGAAAAAATCCACCAGACGGGCAAAGTCGAGATGATTTTTTCTTTTCGCGCAAGGTCGGACGCTTTTAAGCTTCTTTTGTCCGCGTCCGGCAACTGCCCAAGAATTCACTTTACCACAAAACCCATAGAGAACCCGGCTAAGCCCCCGATGTTATGTATGCTTTTCAGAAAACATCTGACGGGGGCTTATCTTACCGATATGGTTCAAGCGGGGTTTGACAGGATATTAAAGCTCGTATTCTCAGCCATAAACGAAGTGGGCGATAAAGTCAAAAGAACGGTTGTCGTCGAGATTATGGCTCAATACAGCAACATAATCCTCTTAGACGAAAACGACGTGATAATCGACAGCGTAAAACGCGTTGACAAGAGTAAATCCTCGGTAAGAGAGATCCTGCCCTCTTTAAAATACGTTCTCCCGCCAGGGCAAGACAAATTAGATATAACCAAAGTCTCCGCGGACGAAATTATTGAAAATATCGTCTTAAAAGACGCCCCCTTAAAAAACGCGATTTTAAGCGTTTTAGAGGGCGTTTCTCCCGCCGCCGCCAAAGAAATAAGCTTTAACGCGGGCGACCCTGAAAAAAATTCGCGGGATTTAAGTTTTTATGAAAAACTAAAACTTAAAGAGAGTTTAGAAAGTCTTGAAAACATAATAGTCGACAATAAAACCTATCCCAATATAATCTCTTCTAAAGACGGCAAACTCCTTGATTTTTCTTATATGCCTTTTTTAAGTTTCGGCGGTTCCGTTAAGACCGTCGTTTACAAAAGTCTTTCGGAGACGCTCGAAAATTTCTATTTCGAGAGAGAAAGATTAGAGCGTACAAAAACTAAATCAGAGGATCTCTGGAAGACCGTGAACAACCTTATAGAGCGTTATTCAAGGAAGATAAGCGCTCAAATGGCGGAACTTAAAAATTGTTCCGGCAAAGACGAGAAAAAGCTCTTAGCGGAGCTTATTAACGCTTACGTCTACAATCTTAAAAAAGGCGATTCCATTTACCGCGTCCCAAATTACTATAACGGCGGAGAGTTTATCAGCGCACCGGTAAAGCCGGAGCTTACTCCCGCCGAGAACGCCGCTAAACTCTACAAAGAATATAAAAAAATGAAAACGGCCGAAGAGATGCTCGCCCGCTTTATAGACGAGGGCGAAAGGGATTTGGAGTATTTAAAGACGGTTCTCGACGAATTAAAAAGAGCGGACACGGATAAAGAAATAGCCGAAATAAGGCGGGAACTTACAGACGGCGGATTCATAAAGAAAAAAAGCGTTTCCAAAGAAAAAAAGACCGCTCCGCTGCCGCCTTTGGAATTTACAAGCCCCGGCGGGTTTAAGGTTCTCGTCGGCAGGAACAATATATCTAACGATAAACTATCCTTAAAAACCGCTAAAAAAGACGATATTTGGTTTCATATTAAAGACGCGCCCGGATCTCACGTCATATTGTCGTCAGGCGGGTCCGACGTTTCAAACGAAGATATTGTCTTTTCCGCCGAGAAAGCTAAATACTACAGCGGTAAAAGAGGCGACGCTCCCGCGGAAGTCGATTACACGAGCGTTAAGAATTTAAAAAAACCGGCGGGGGCAAGACCCGGATTTGTAATTTACCATGTTTATAAATCGGTGAGAGTATAAAGAATTTAAGCGTTGATAATTTAATTTTTAACAGAATGGAAAAGGAACCGGCTACTGACCGGTCCCTTTCCCTTTGAAGGAGTATATTATGAAAAACGTTAGAAGAAAGCGTAATTAAAGATGTGAGCTTAATCTCCACGCACCATTCTCTTTTCACCTGTACTTATACCACACAACGCCGCGTTTGTCAATAGTTATTTTAAAATATTTTCTGAAAACTGAATCTTTTTTTTGCTTTTTTCGAAAGTTTCCCCGTCTTATTGACACAAGACTTAAAAAAATGATATAATCGATTTGGTTTTTTAAAATTTTAATATACTGAAAGCTTAGTTTTATGATTTATCTTGACAACAGCGCCACTACTAAAGTTTTAAAAGAAGCGGCGGATAAAGTATATTTCGCGCTTACCGAAAATTACGGCAACCCTTCCTCTCTTCATAAAGCGGGGGTGGACGCTCTTTGCGATTTAACCGAAGCCCGCGAAACTTTGGCCGGTTCTTTAAAAGCGGACCCGTCGGAAATTTACTTTACGGGGAGCGGGACCGTCGCCAACAATACCGCGATTTTCGGCTCTTTAAAAGGCGGAAAAGGGAGAATAATCACTTCGGCGTTCGAGCATCCCAGCGTGTCGGAATGTATAAAATCCTTAGAGTTAAAAGGCTGCGAAGTAGTAAGGCTCGCCCCGACCGACAACGGGAAAGTATCTATGGAAGACTTTAAAAACGCGCTTACAAAAGATACCGCGTTAGTAAGTATTATGGCGGTAAATAACGAAACGGGAGCTATAAACCAAATAGATCAAATCGGCGATATAATAAAAAGTTCAGACTGCAAAGCGCTGTACCACGTAGACGCGGTGCAGGCTTTCGGTAAAATCCCGTTAAACCCTAAAAAATCCGAAATAGATCTTTTAACGGTAAGTTCTCATAAAATACACGGTCCTAAAGGCGCGGGAGCGTTATACATCAGAAGCGGCGTTAATTTAAAACCCTATATTTTAGGCGGCGGGCAGGAAAAATCAATGTTTTCCGGGACGGAGCCGCTTCCTTCCATCGCCGGTTTTTCGGAAGCCGTAAAAGCGCTTCCAAACTATAAGGAAACATTGTCTGAAATAAGCGTTCTTCGCGACGAATTTGTTTCCAAAATATTAAAAATAGACGGCGTTTTTATAAACTCGCCTTCAGACGCTCTCCCTTATATCATAAATCTTTCGGTTTTGGGGGTACCTTCTCAAACCATGGTAAACGCTTTATCTTTAGAGGGAATTTGCGTGTCGGCGGGGTCCGCCTGCAAAAAGGGCAAAAGGAGCGACGCCCTGGTTTCTCTTGGACTTTCGCCCGAGAGAATCGACAGCGCTATTAGAATCAGTCTTTCAAGGTTTACCGCCCGGGAGGAGCTTAATATTACGGCGGAAGCTATTAAAAAAATCGCCGAAAGAGTGAGAAGATAATCTTTAAAGAGGATTTTGATTGTAGAAAACAAAAATATGGACGAAGTAATTTTATTAAAAGACGGGGAACTCGCCCTAAAAGGGCTTAATAGGCGAACATTCGAGGACGTCCTTTTAAAGAGCGTTAAAAGAAGACTTAAAAACGCGGGAGAATTTTCTTTTTTCCGCGCCCAGTCGACTACCGTAATAGAGCCCTTGTCGAGCGACTGCGATATGGACTTGGCGTCCGATATGATTTCCCGCGTGTTTGGAATTTCGGCTTTTTCGAGAGCCGCTAAATGTGAAAAAGATATTGATTCAATTAAAAAGACGGCGGGGAGTTATCTAAAAAACGAACTCTTGAAAGCGCGTACCTTTAAAGTCGAAGCTAAAAGGAGCGATAAAAAATTCCCGTTAAAATCCCCGGAGATTTGCGAAGAAGTGGGCGGCTATCTGTTAAGTTTTTTCGGCAATCTCAAAGTGGACGTTCATAACCCGCAAGTTACCGTTTACATTGAAATAAGAGATAAGCGGGCTTTTGTTCACGGCAGCCAGCAAAAAGGCGCCGGAGGACTTCCCGAGGGCGTGTCCGGCAAGGCGATCGTCTTAATTTCAGGCGGTATAGACAGCCCCGTAGCCGCCTGGATGATGGCTAAAAGAGGGCTTAAACTTTCCGCCGTTCATTTCGCGTCGCCTCCTTTTACGTCTAAGAGAGCTGAGATGAAAGTGCGCGATCTTCTAAAAAAAGTCGCTCTATACAGCGGCGATATAGAATTTTACACAGTTCCCTTTACCGAGATTCAGGAAAAAATCAGGGACTTTTCCATCCCCGAAATGGCCACCGTCACGACGCGCAGAATGATGATGAAAATAGCGTCCGAAATAGCCGCTAAAAACGGCTCCGGAGCGCTTATTACGGGCGAGAGCTTAGGGCAGGTGGCGTCTCAGACCATATACGCCATAAACTGCACCGACGAAGCCTCTAAACTTCCCGTGTTAAGACCTTTAATCGGCATGGACAAAAACGAAATTATAGAGATTTCAAGAAAAATAGGAGCTTTCGATATTTCAATAGAGCCTTATGAGGACTGCTGCACCGTCTTTACCCCAAAACACCCCAAAATAAAGCCCACTTTGGATCTCGCCCTAAAAGCCGAACAGATGGCGTATGACGAGATTCTCTTTCAAAACGCCGTCAAAAACGCGACTTTTGAAATAATAAAGGGCAATTATTAAAATCTAACGTCTAACATCCGACGTCCGGGACGCTTGACATTATTTTGTTTTCTTGGTATACTCAAAATGATATTTTATTATGGAAGTTTTTACTTTGCGTTCTGAAAATTTATTTTTATGAGTTCGTTTCTTTTGGACTGCGGCGGTATTGCGGTTTCAGTCGAGGCTCCTCTTGATGTTCCTCTTTCCGGCGCCTGCGAAGATTTTATTATAGAAAATAAAAGTCCCGACCTTAAAATCAAAATCGACTTTCGCGAGATCGAAACTTACGACGGTCTTAAAAAAGTATCCGGCAATTTTTATTTTGATATTTTTGAAAGCGAAGACTCATACCGTTTCTTTTACCGTTATTTTGGCGGGGACGAGTATAACGCCGAAAAAATAGTTCCCAAAAAGAACTGTTTTGAACAGACCGTTTTTGTATCTTCCAAAAGGCAAAAAAACTTTAATATTAACTCGCTTTTCGATTATGTCGACCCGCCCGCGCTCGCCTCTATGTTTTCGTCTTCCGTTTTTCACGCGTCGTATATAGATTTAGACGGCGAGGCGCTTTTGTTTACGGCTCCCAGCGGCGTGGGGAAGTCCACTCAAGCGGATCTTTGGAACAGATACAAAAACAAAGAGATAATAAACGGCGACAAAGTTATGATTTCCGTAAAAGACGATATAGTCAAGGCTCACGGGCTGCCGTTTTCAGGCTCTTCCAATATATGTAAAAAGCGCTCTCTTAAAGTAAAGGCTTTTGTAAGACTTCAAAAATCCGCTGAAAATAAAGCCGAGATAATAAAAGGCTTTAAAGCCTATAAAGCTTTATTTGAAGGCTGCTACCATATAGACTGGAGCCGGGATCTCGACGGGAAAATCGCCGACATAGCCAAAAAAGCCGCCGTATTGGCGCCCGTAATAAGCTATCGGTGCGTTCCCGACAAGACCGCCGTAGATTATCTTGAAAATTTTTTAATAAACGAAGATTTACTTTAATTTACCGGTATTTTAAAAATCCGCCTAATTTTTACGTTTACTCATTAAAAGGTGAAATATATGCAATGGACAGGTCTTAACGAATTAAGAGAAAAATATTTGAGTTTTTTTGAATCAAAAGGCCATTTAAGGCTGCCGAGTTTTTCTTTGGTCCCGGAAGGCGACAAGAGCATACTCCTTATTAACGCCGGGATGACCCCTATGAAAAAATACTTTACGGGAGAAGCCACTCCGCCGAGAACCCGCGTCACGACGTGCCAAAAGTGCATTCGCACCCCCGATATAGAAAACGTCGGAAAAACGGCGCGCCACGGCACTTTTTTTGAGATGCTCGGAAATTTCTCTTTTGGCGACTACTTTAAAAGAGAAGCGACTTCCTGGGCGTGGGAGTTTTTCACAAAAACGCTTGAAATGCCTGAAGACAAGCTCTATGTCAGCGTTTACCAAGACGACGACGAAGCTTTCGATATCTGGACTAAAGAAGTCGGCGTAGACCCGTCGCATATGGTGCGCTTTGGGAAAGAAGATAATTTCTGGGAGCACGGGGCGGGTCCCTGCGGTCCCTGTTCGGAGATTTATTTTGACAGAGGTCCCGAAAAGGGCTGCGGAAAACCCGCCTGCAAAGTCGGCTGCGACTGCGACAGATATGTCGAAGTGTGGAATCTTGTTTTCACGCAATTTGAAAACGACGGAAACGGCAATTACACGAAGCTCTCTCATCCCAACATCGACACCGGGATGGGACTTGAAAGATTGGCGTGCGTCATGCAGGGCGTGGACAATCTTTTTGAGGTCGATACCATTCGCAATATAATGACCCGCATTATGAATATCGCGAGTTTAAAATACCATGAAGATCCTAAAAAAGACGTTTCGTTAAGAGTTATCACAGACCACATAAGAAGCTGCGTGTTTATGGTGGGCGACGGCGTCCTGCCTTCTAACAGCGGAAGAGGATACGTTTTAAGAAGGCTTTTAAGAAGAGCGAGCAGGCATGGAAGGCTTTTAGGGATAGAAAGCTCTTTTTTAAGCGACGTAGCCGATACCGTTATCAGCGAAAACGAAACCGCCTACCCCAACCTTCTTGAAAGGAAAGACTATATTAAAAAAGTAATTTCAATGGAAGAGGAGAGTTTCTCTAAAACCATCGACTCGGGTCTTAATCTCCTTAACGATATGATTAAAAAGACCGAAGGCGACGTCCTCTCCGGCGACGACGCGTTTAAACTCTCCGACACTTACGGTTTTCCTATCGATCTTACAAAGGAAATTCTCTTTGAAAACAACATGACGCTCGACGAGGAGCGCAGTTCGGAGCTCATAAAAGAAGCGCGTCAAAAGGCCAAAAACGTTAAAAGAGACGCTTTGGAAACCGACTGGAGAAATTCCGGCTCGTTCCTTAAAGATATAGAAAAAACAGAGTTTACGGGCTATAGCGAGAACGGGACGCTTTCTAAAGTCGCCGCCGTTATAATCGGGAGCGAGAGAGCGTACTCCTTAAAAGACGGCGAAGAAGGTTCCGTAGTTCTTTATAAGACCCCGTTTTACGCGAGAAGCGGCGGTCAGGTGGGCGATACGGGCGAAATAAGAACCGGCGAAGGTAAATTTATCGTAACCGACGTTATAAAAAATCCCGACGGCGTTATAATCCACAAAGGCAAATTTATTAGCGACGTTTCAGGCGCGGAACTTTCCGAGGGTTCTCCCGTCGCCGCCGTATACGACGAAGACAGACGGCGCGATATCATGAGGAACCACACGGCGGCTCATATCCTTCAGGCGGCGTTAAGAAAAGTTTTGGGCTCTCATGTGGAGCAGGCGGGGCAATTAGTAGACGACAAAAACGTAAGATTCGATTTTACTCATTTCGCGCCTCTTACGTCAAGCGAAATTAAGGAAATCGAAAATCTCGTTAATGCGGAAATTATGAACGCCCAAAGCGTAGACACGGCTCAAATGACTTTAGAAGAAGCTAAAAAAACGGGCGCTATGGCTTTATTCGGCGAAAAGTACGGCGATATTGTAAGAGTAGTTTCGGTAGGCGATTTTTCTAAAGAGCTGTGCGGCGGGACGCACGTTAAAAACACGGGCGAGCTGGGGCTTTTTAAAATTATTTCGGAACAGTCCGCGTCGGCGGGCGTCAGGAGAATAGAAGGCGTTACCGGCAGGAACGCTTTAAACTACATAAACGAAAGAGAAAAAATTCTCTCGGAAGCGTCTTACCGTTTAAAACTCAGCAATATTTCCGATCTTCCCAAAAAAGCCGAAAGTTTAAGTTTGGAGCTTAAAAAGAAAGAAAAAGAAATCGAAAGATTAAGGCAAAATCTCTCGGACGCTTCTATAAAATCCCTTTTAGCCGACGCTTTAGACGTAAACGGAATTAAGATTATCATAAAGAGAACCGAGGACGGCGGGAAACCTAAGGTCGACGATATTTTGGATTCCGCTAAAAAATTAGGCGCCGATATAATAATGGTCGCGGCGAGCGTTTTGCCTGAGAAGAATACCGTGGCTTTCGGCAGCGTTTGCGGGAAAGACGCCATAGAAAAAGGCGCGGACGCCGGAAAAATCGTAAAAGAGGCGGCTCTCTTCGCGGGCGGCAACGGAGGGGGCAAACCCGACAGAGCTTTAGCGGGAGGAAAAAATATAGAAAAAACAGACGGAGCGTTAGAAAAGGCTTGCGAAGCCGCGAAGCTCATGATTTTAGGGAAATAATTTCCCGCCTAAAGTTATGGACGAAACGAAATCATTATTTGTGGGGATTATGGGGCTTCCAAACGTGGGCAAGTCCACTCTCCTTAACAGGCTAATAGGCTGGAAAGCGGCCATAGTGTCGCCCAAGCCGCAGACTACGAGAACCGATATCAAAGGCGTGTTGACTAAAGACAGCGTTCAGATTGTCTTTACCGATACGCCCGGTTTTCATACTCCCAGAAACAAACTCGGCGAAAATATGATTAAAGCGGTAGGGCGGGGAATAGGCGACGTAGACGTTTGCGCCCTAGTAACGGATTGCTTTGAAAATATAAAAGACGGAGAAAGAGAGCTTATTTCCCGTTTTAAAAAAGAAAAAACGCCCGCTCTGCTCGTCATAAACAAAATAGACAAACTTTCCGATAAAACGAAAATTATCGAAAAAATATCGTCCTTCAGTAAACTTTACGATTGGGAGGCCGTAGTTCCCGTTTCGGCGAAAACGGGCGACGGGGTAAATTACCTTTTAGACGAGCTTTTTTCTTTAGCAGAGCCTTCGCCGCATTTTTATCCCGACGACGCTTTAACCGACCAAAGCGAGAGAATGATCGCGTCCGAACTGATAAGAGAAAAGATTTTAAGACTCACCGATAAAGAAATACCCCATGGGGTCGCCGTCGAAATCGAAAAATTCCGCTTGCGCGAAGACAAAGATATTATAGATATAGACGCGGTAATATACTGCGAGAAAGAAAGTCATAAAGGGATTATCATCGGAAAATCGGGGAGTATGTTAAAGAGAATCGCCCAAAGAGCGAGAGAGGATCTCGAAAAGTCATTAGGAAACAAAGTAAACCTTAAAGTCTACGTAAAAGTCAAAGAAAACTGGAGAGACAAAGAAAATCTTTTGCGCGATTTCGGGCTTTCCGACAACCTATAAAACCATGTTTAACTCCGACGGGATAATATTAAAAATTTCCAAAACCGGCGAATCCGACAGAATTTGCACGCTTTTAACCCGCGACAGAGGCGTTATAAGGGCTTTCGCCAAGTGCGCCGAAAGACCTAAAAACAAACTTCACTCGTCGACAAATCTTTTTTGTTACGGAAGGTTCTCTTTTTTTGAGGGAAGAGATTCTTTAAGAATAAGCGAATGTAAATTACAGGAGAATTTTTATAATTTAGGGCGCGACATAGAGTCCTTGTCGCTCGCGTCTTATTTTAGCGAGCTTATAATTTACACCGTTATGGAAGAAGTGGAGAGCGAAAGTTATTTGAGGCTTTTGCTTAACACCCTCTACTTTTTATCTTTAGGCGAAAAAGACAAAACCGCTTTAAAGTCGATTTTCGAGTTAAGACTTTCCGTGATTTTAGGCTACGCGCCCGATATTGTGGCGTGCAAGTCGTGCGGGAAGTTTAGAAGCGCCGTTATGTATTTTAACGTTAAAAACGGCGCTCTCTACTGTGAAAAGTGTAAAGTTCCCGGTTCCGTTCCATGTTCCGAATCCGTAGTAAACGCTTTGAGGCACATAGTTTTAAGCGACTTGAGGTCGCTCTTTACTCTTAAAACAGACGGCGAAACGAATAAAACTTTAAGCCTTATTTGCGAAAAATACATCTTAAACATATTGGGCAGAACACCTTCTTCCTTGGTTTTTTACAAAGAAACCGCAAAACAAATTTAAATTTCGGCATATTTTTGTGTTTTTCCCAATAAATATACAACTTATTAAAACTTTTTTAACAATATTTTAAACATATATGTTAAAATAATATATACAAGGCGCGTTGCGGGTTAGCTTTATTATAAACCGTATAAACTGTTTTAGCGCGGATAATAAAAAGCGCCGGGCAAGCGATTTTTTTTGTAAAGTCCGGGTATTGTTGCGGTGATGATTTGTATGTGGAAGATGCTTGTTGTGGACGGCGACCCCGTTCTTAACAAATCCATCGGCGCTTTTTTCATTCGAAACGGTTTTAACGTGACGGGAAGCCCCGACATCCAAAACGCTTACGATATTTTAAACTCCAATGTTTACGATATAATTATTTGCGACTGCGCAAAAGAAAGCGACGAGAGCTTTGATTTCGCTAAAAATATCCGCACTGTGAACCGTGAAACGCCCATAATGTTTATTTCGTCCGAAAGCGACTATATAACCAAGCAAAAGGCTTTTTACGCGGGCTGCGACGACTTTATGGTAAAGCCGCTCGATTTAAACGAGGCTCTTTTAAGAGTGAACGCCCTATTAAGGCGGGCGGGAATCGCAAAAGGCAAAAGACTTACCGTCGGCAGTCTTAGCATGAACATGGACGAGTACAGAGCCGCTATAAACGGCGAAACCGTTCCGATGAGCGTTAAGGAATTTAATATCCTCTATAAGCTGCTTTCGTACCCTAACAAGACTTTTACGAGGATTCAGCTGATGGACGAGTTCTGGGCGGCGGATTCTTCCACGGGTCAAAGGACGGTAGACGTTTATATCACAAAGCTCCGCGATAAAACTTCTTCATGTAAAGATTTCAGGATCGTAACCGTACACGGCTTAGGATATAAGGCGATTATCGACGAAAACGCGGTTTTGACTATTGACAACTGAATTTTAATCGTTTTTTCGTTATTTACATTAAAATCACAAAAAAGTCAAGTAAATTTTAAAATTTTTAAATAGTTTTTTCACATAATAAAAGTATAATAGTCCCGTGATGTTGTGGATTCTAACGAATGGAGTCGTATTATGAGAAAGTCCGACAAACAGCTTATAGCCCTTTTCGCTTCGCTGATTGTCGTGATAGTTGTCGTCGTGACGCTTCTCGTAAACAGCGCTAGCGCCGATAACCCCGACGGGGAACTCACCTTAATATATCTCCCCGTAGAAGGCGCGGAGGGCGATCTTGACGCGGACGACGGCGCCGATAACGAGACTCCCGCGGCTCGGGCGGATTCCAACGACGGCCGAAAAGATAACGCAGGTTCTGCTGTCGGCGCCGCTCAGACCAATCCGCAAAGTCCAGCTCAAGGCGGCGCAAGTCCTCAAGGCGGAGCCGTTCAAAACGGGACGGTCGCTCAGGGCGGAGCCGTTCAAAACGGGAACGCGGCGGCTCAAGGCGGGAACGCTAATAACGGTCAACAAGGCGTCGCGGTCTTAAATCCCGCTACGGCGTCAAAGCAGGAGATTCTCTCTTATTTGACCGACGCCGTCAACAGGACTAAATCTTACGGCGGCTCTTTAACCGTTCACCATACCGAGAATTTTACCGCGAACGTCACCGAGTGTACCGGCGGCGATATAGTCGCCAAAGTCGTAAGCTGGCTGGTGGGTCTTGTCGTAAAGCCTAAAGACGAAACTTTGAGTTTTGTGGGCGGCTCGGCTACGGATTCCGACGGCGAGGCGGTTTCGATACTTCTTCCCCAGGACGGATCGTTTAGGCTCTCTATGAGCGGAGTGGAGTCCATTTCGGCTTCTGCCGAAGGTCAGAACACCGTGGTAAACGTGTCCTTGGTTCCCGAATCCGTCGGCATGTACGAAACTCCCGCGGCGAACGCTTCCGGCATTGGTTTTCTTGACGTTAGGAACTTTAATCTTTCCTTTATGGAAATTACCAAGGCCGATATCCAATATACGGGTTCTTCTATCAGAGCATATATAAATCCGTCGGGTTACGTCGTTTACGCCGAATATAATATTCCCCTTCACATAGAGGGCGCGGCGCACGCGGGGCCTATAAGCGGCTCGGCAATGTTTGACGGTATGCAAAGCGAAATTTGGAATTTGGGGCTTTAGTTTAAGTTTACAACCTTAACTTTAGCATAACCGCGAGGGTTCTTCTCTATTTTCAAGGCGGACGTTTAGGATTTTTCTTTAATATGTTCTGCCCCCCCCCGTTTTTAGGGGCGACCGGGACGGATTGTTTAGTTTTATAAAACGCAAATTTGTAGAAATTTTTCTGAAAGGAAAATTTTATATATCAACTTTTAAGAAAGCTGGATAAAAATGGGTGTAAAAGAAAAAGCCAAAGAGCTTGCTATCCGCGAGGGCATTAAGGCTCTCAAAAAGGACTTTGACAAAAATTCGGTAAAATTTGTCGAAGTAATCGAAAAAGCCAACAGCGATAACGAACTTTATGTAAAAATCCTTGAAGGTCTTAAAAAAGCTCTTCTCAAAGAAGACTATGTTTGGCGCGACTACCTTAAAGGTCTTATAATGAATATCGACGGCCATGTCCTTGAAAAGCTCATCGGTCCTCTTGTCAACGCGGGATTTAACAGCTACGATATTCGTAAAGAGGCCATCAAAAAATACGACTGCAACATTCCGTGGGCTATTCTTATCGACCCCACCACGGCGTGCAACTTAAAATGCGAAGGATGCTGGGCGTCGGAATACAGCAAAACCAAACAGCTTTCTTACGACAACCTTGACAAAATTATCTCTGAAGGCAAAGCGCTCGGCACGTTTATCTACCTGTTCACGGGCGGCGAGCCTTTAATGAGAAAGAAAGATCTCCTTAAACTCGCCGAAGTTCACTCCGATTGCCTGTTCTTCATGTTCACGAACGGCACTCTCTGCGACGATCAGTTCGTAGAGGATATTTACGAAATAGGCAATATTTCCCTTATCCTTTCAATAGAGGGAAATGAGGAAACTACCGACAAGAGAAGAGGCAAAGGCACGTATAAAGCCGTTGTTGACGCCGCTAAAAGACTCAAAGCGAAAGGTCTCCCGTTTGGCGCCTCGATTTGCTGCACTAAAGACAACACGGATATTGTCGTGTCCGACGAGTACGCCGACTTCCTTATTGACCTGGGCTGCATTTACGCTTGGTATTTCTGCTTCATGCCTATAGGCGAGGACACCACAAACGAACTTATGCCCACTGTTGAACAGCGTAAGTTCATGTACGACCAGATCAGAAAATGGCGTTACAGCGAGAGAAAGCCTCTCTTTACAATAGACTTCTTTAACGACAGCGAGTATGTCGGCGGATGTATCGCCGGCGGTAAACAGTATTTCCACATCAACCCCAACGGCGATTGCGAGCCTTGCGTTTTCTGCCACTTCTCGAACTCCAACATCACCGACCCCGACACTCATATGATAGACGTTTTAAGAAGTCCCGTGTTTATGGCTTACAAAGAGCGCCAGCCGTTTAACGATAACTTGCTTCGTCCCTGCCCGATTAGAGATAATCCGGGAGCCGTTAGAAAGATAGTCGAGGTTTCTCACGCCAAATCGACCGATATCGCGTCCCCCGAAACCATAGAGAACTTAACCGATAAAACTATGGATCTCGCTAAAGAGTGGAAAGGTACCGCCGACGAGATGATGGAAGAGCACGGCTTCATTAAGCGCAGAGTGAGAAGCGTCGATATGTACGATGAGTTTGAGAAAGTCCACGTACACGACTTTACCGAGTTCGGCGAAGACGAATAATACTTCCTTACATTAGACAATAAATTTTAATTATCTGACGGCGCTTTAACTATAATCGTCGTTAAAACAAAACAGCTGCGTCGGATTCTATGTCCGGCGCTTTTGCTTTTAAAAAGGAGAATTTTATGGGGACAAAACTTTTAAGAGCGCCGGCCTCTTCTTTGGGCGTGTCGTCAAGGGAAGTCGCTTCTTTAATAGACGATATGATTGAAAACCGCTGTGAACTTCACTCCGTTATGGTTATAAGGCACGGTAAAGTCGCGTGCGAATGTTATAAATTCCCCATAACGGCCGACGACCCTCACATGATATACTCTATAAGCAAAGGCTTTATCTCGGCGGCTTATTGTTTCGCTTTTTCCGAAGGGCTTCTTAAAGAGGACGACAGATTTCTCGATATTTTCCCCGATTACGCCCCTGAAAAGCGCGACCCGTACCTTGAAAAATTAAAAATAAGCGATCTTTTGGAGATGACCTCGGGTAAGCGCACAAGCAGAAACAGAGGCGACTGGTTAGAGTCTTTTGTGAACGCCGAATGGGATTTTGAGCCGGGAACTGATTTTCGCTATGTCAGCGACAACTATTACGCCGCGTCCGCCGTTCTTACTAAAGTTTCCGGCGAGTCCGTCACAGAATATTTAACCCCGAGACTTTACGAGCCTTTGGGGATAGACGTTCCCTTTTGGGAAAAATCGCCGCAAAACATAGAGGGCGGCGGCTGGGGGCTGTTTTTAACCCCTGAAGATATAGGTAAATTCGCCATATGCTGTCAAAACGGCGGCAGGTTTAACGGGAAACAGGTAATACCCGAAGACTACTTGAAAAAAGCCATGTCGAACCTTCACGACTCGTCGCGCTCCCAGTCGGAAGCCGATTCCAGAGCGGGTTACGGGCGCGGGTTCTGGCAGTGCGCCGGAGTTAAAAACGCAGTCCGCTTAGAAGGGCTGTATTCCCAGTACGCGGTTCTTCTTAACGATTACGACGCGTCGGTTATCCTTACGGGCGGAGAGGCGAACCTTCAAAAAACGCTCGACATATTGTGGCGGCATATCGACGATATTTTTGATAAAGGCGATACCGAAGACGTAAAATTAGACATTCCGGGATTTTCGCCGTTCCCCGTATCCGACAGAAGAAAAACCGAAATGAAAATCGACGGGAGAGTATATAAGCTCGATAAAAAGCTCTTATTAGATAAATTCGGCTACCCGATAAGCTCCATATCGATGCCCGCGCTGTTTTTCTCTAAAGACAAGGGCGGCGACATGACCGACATATCCTTTAAATTCGACAAAAACGGTTTTACCATGAAATGGCGCGAAAACGGCGGCAATGAAAACTCCCATTACGTGCCGCTCGACGGAACTTTCGGGAAAGGCGAGGTTAAGATCGGCGATCTTCGGTTTGAAACGGTATCTACCGGCAGGTGGCTGAACGAGAACACGTTGGAGATAGTTATAAGACCCCTCTCGGCGGTCGCGGCAAAACGTTTTGTTTTTAAGTTTAAAGGCAAATTTTTAACTATGGACTCCGATATGATACCGGGTATTGAGGAGCGCGCTAAAATTATAGGCGAAAAACTGAAAACCGTCCTAAAGGGCAGGTATTTTGAGTGGTGGATAGATTACCTTGTGCCGAGAATCAAAAATATAATAGAACCTACTCATATCGGAATAAGCGTATAATTTTAGATTATTTTTTCGGTTTTTAAAACGGATTCCAAAGCCGACATTACGCCCGCTTTCGCGCTGTGAAAATTAAATCCCCCTTGCATCCATACGGCGAAAGGCTCTCTTAAAGGCGCGTCGGCTGAAAGCTCAATAGACGACCCCGACGTAAAAGCTCCCGACGCCATTATCACTTTAGAAGTATATCCCGGCATATCCCACGGTTCCGGCGTTAGGAAGCTGTCGATCGGGGATTTTTTTTGTATTCCTCTGCAAAAGGCGATAAGATTTTCGCTGTTTTTAAGTTTTATCGCCTCTATTATGTCATGGCGCTCTTCTTTGGGTTTTGGGAACGTTTCATAACCCGCCAGTTCAAAAACAGACGACGCGAAAACAGCCGTTTTAAGCGACTCGCCAACTATATGCGGGGCGTTAAACAACCCCATTAAAATTTCTCTCGTACTTCCTAAAGTAGCCCCGACCTCCCGTCCTAACGACGGAGTCGTAAGCCTGGCGGCCGAAAGTTCCACAAGCCGCTTTTTTCCCGCTATATATCCGCCGCATTTGGCCATACCCCCTCCGGGGTTTTTTATTAAACTGCCTACCAATAAATCGGCCCCCGCGCTTGAAGGTTCCGTAACTTCCGCGAATTCCCCATAGCAGTTATCCACCATAACGGGGGCGTCGCTTACCTCTCTCGCCGCGTTTACGGCTTTTTTTATATCCTCAACCGATAAAGAATCTCTTAAAGTATAACCTCTTGAACGCTGAATATAAATAAGCTTTATATTTTTGCGCTTCTTAAGGTTGTCTTTTACTTTTTCCAAGTTAATTTTCCCATATTCGTCAAGGGGCGTTTCAATATACTCGATATTAAAGTCGGCCAAAGAGCCGCTCCCGTTGGAGCCGTCCATTCCTATTACGGGGCAAATTGTGTCGTATGGCCTTCCCGTAATTGAGAGCATGGCGTCTCCCGGGCGCAAAAGAGCGAAAAGAGCTATTGTTAAAGCGTGAGTGCCGCAAGCCATATTATAGCTTATAATCGCGTCTTCCGTTCCTAAAATATCGGCCGTAATCCTGTTCGCCGTTTCTCTTCCCGCGTCGCCGTAACCGTAGCCCGTAGTCCCCGTGAAATGACTTTCGCTCGCCTTATTGTCTATGAACGCTTTTAAGACTTTATTCTGATTGTACTCCGTAAGACTGTCAATTTCATCAAAAACGTCTTTGACGTCGTTTAAAGCTTTTTCTGAAATGGAAATTACTTTTTTATCTAAATTAAAAATATTGCCCGTCATTTTTCCTATTCCTAAACTAAAATTTTATGAATTTCATTTTAAGCCGAAAATTATTATCTGTCAATTATTTTTACTTAACGTCTTGAAAAATCGCGTTTCTTATTGTATATTGTCTATTAGAAAAAGATGAACGGGGAAAATCCTATGAAAAACGACGATATTATGACGACCGTGGTCTTGTGTCAAGGCGGCAACAACGAAGCCAAAAGAGATATTTACATAAATTTCCATAAGGACATATTTTTTATTTGCTCAAGTATTACGGGCGACGTTAAACTTTCGATTTCTCTTACCGCCGAGATATTTAAGGCTATGTTCCAAAACGTAGGCGACCTTGAAAATTACGGTGATTTTAAGCGCTGGTTTTACTCTCTCGCCATAAAAACCTGCGCGTCGAAAGCAGATCGTAAAGACGACCCCGAAAGCGTCTTAAACGACAAAGTCCCGCCTTTAATCTCGACCGCCATAAATTCCGCCTTGAGTCACGAGAGGGCTAAATTTTCAAGGTGCATGGAGAGGATTTTTTCCGAGATGATATTAAGTCTTCCCTTAGAGGGGAGAGAGATTTTCTTTTATAAATATTTCGCCCGCCTTACCGTTGGCGAAACGGCTAAACTAAAAAAGACGACCGACGACGAGATTCTCCTTAAATCGGAGGCGCTTGAGAAAATTTTAAAGCTTCAAAGCGAGGAAATAAAAAAATACGGCGTGACGGTAGAGCCTTTTTTAAACGATATAAGCGGCGTTCTTTCGCATCTCTCCTTAGAAACTTTTGTTCCGCCGTCGGTTCATAAAGCCGTTTCAAATATAATCGGCTTTAACGTGGACCCTTATTCCGACCCTAAAAAAATAACGGAAAAAGACAGGACCGAAAATACAAAACCCGCTAAAAACAAAAAAGAAAAATCCGACGACCGCGTTCCGTCAAATTCCAAAGACGAAAAACCCGTAAAAAAAAACTTTTAACCAAAAGCGACGTAATACTCTTTTTCTCGGTTCTTTTAGGGGCTTTGCTGGTATTTTCCGGCTTTAAGATTTACTCTGATAAAAAGAGCGAAAACGCGGCTGCGGTTACGACAGCCGTTAACGAAAGTCCCGCCATAATATGGAACGGAGCGGCGGCAAACGGTTTTTCACAAGGGAGCGGCAAAGAAGAAGACCCGTTTATTATAGAGAACGGTGGGCAGCTAGCCTACCTTTCAAACCTTATAAACGACGGAAACTCTAATTATACGTCGTCTTATTATAGACTTTCTAACGATATTCTATTAAACGATATTTCCGATTACAAAAATTGGGACAAAAATCCCCCTGAAAACAAGTGGCTGCCTATAGGCTCTAAAAACGGGACGGCGTTTAAAGGAGTGTTTGACGGCGCCGACCATAAAATTACAGGACTTTATATTTCCAACGACGAAGAAAGCATGGGGCTTTTCGGCTCGGTTAAAAACGGGCTTATAAAAAATCTCACCCTGGAAAAATCATATGTTAAAGGCGGCTCGAATACGGGCGGCATAGCGGGAAGCTTTATATCCTCCGAAAACAAAAAATCAGGTTTCGACTACTGTTCTTTTTACGGGAGCGTCATATCGTCAGGCGACGTATCCGGCGGCATAGCGGGGGAGTGCGACGTTAGCGCGGGCGAAATGAGCGCGTTTAACCGCTGCGTCGCGAACGGGAAAACCGTCTCCGAAAACTTTTCCGGCGGTTTAATCGGAAAACTGAATATAAACGACGGCTCTCTTAAAATTACCGATTGCTTTAACGCTTCGAACGTCAAAGCTAAAAACGAGAGTTCCGGCGGGATTTTAGGCTTTTGCCATGTAAAAACAGGTGGCTTTATTATGGCGAGTTCTTACAATATAGGCAAAATTTCGGCTTTAAAAAATTCCGGCGGCATAGCGGGAGAAACCTCGAAGGACGGCGGGCGGTTGAATTTCGCCTCCTGTTATACCCTTAACTCTTCTTCCGACTTTACCGCGTCCGTTTTAGAAGACGGCGGCGTAAATTTAGACGGAATAAAAATTCTTACCGACGACGAAATGAAAAAGCGAGAGAGCTTTAAAGGGTTTAATTTTGACGAAATATGGCGCTTTGACGAAAACAGCGGCTACAAACACCCCGTTTTAATCGGCTCCGACTTTCTTTATGAAGAGGAAAGCTCCATTTAAAAGCGCCGCGTTTTCCGGTTTTTCGGCAAAATACATTAAGGTTTTGTAATTTGACTGTAAATATTTCCTAAAAATTTTCTCTTTACTTCATTTACGCTTGACAATTTTACAAAAAATTAGTATAATACATGTATATGTTGTCTGGAGGGGCAAAGTTCAATCTAATATGAAGACCTGATTTCTAATGGGTGATTTTTATGAAAAAGTGTAAATTCGTTAAAAAAATCTTTACAATCCTATCCGTCATATTAGTTATGTCTGTTCTTTCACTGACGGTATTCGCGGAGGATTACGGCAACTTTTCCTATACTTTGGTTGAGCCGGGGGACGGTGAAGATTTCTCGCCGTATATTCAGCTTACGTATTATAACGAAAGCGACGAAGGCGTCGACAACGTAGTTGATCTCCCGTCTGAAATCGACAACGACCCCGTTACCGTTATAAATCCCGGGGCGTTCAGAGATAAAATGAGCGTTCAGGAGTTTGTTCTCCCCGACACGTTAGAGCGCGTTGAAAACAGCGCTTTTAAAGGTTCTGCCGCTTTAAAGGCGGTCGTTATACCTGATTCCGTAACCTACATCGGCGACTCCGCGTTTCAGGACTGCACGGCGCTCGAATACGTCTATATCGGCAAAGGCGTTAAGGAAATAGGCGACGTAGCGTTTAAAAATTGCACGAATCTTAAATATGTCGCTCTCGGTTCCTCACTCGAAAAATTGGGCAACGGCGCTTTTTATGGCTGCACAGCGCTTACCGAACTTTACGTTCCGTCGAGCGTCAACACGATAGAAAAGCTCGCTCTCGGCATGACCGAAACAAATCAAAAAGCTGCTCCCGTCGCGGGATTCACTATTTACACGGACTCCAATAAAGCCGCCGCCGATTACGCCAAAGCGTCCGGCGTCAAGATCGAGAACGGAATAAAGGTTTGCTCTGAAAACGGTCACGACGTTTCGCTTGTAAACGTAAGAACCGCCTCCGACTCCCACTTGGGTTTTGACGCGGGACTTTGCTCTAAATGCCATACGCTCGTTATAGCCGACAACGACCAAATTCCTCCCGCCGAACCCATGTCCGTTTTCCAGTGGATTGTAATAGGTCTTGTAGTCGCGGGCATTGTAGTTTTTGTCATATTCGTGATAACATACGTCCTTAAATCCAAAAAGAGACGCGCGGAAGCTATAGAAGCGTACAAAGCCGGAAAGCCATTGCCCGACCTTAAAGAAAAAGAGGCTCAAGAAGCGAAAATCGCCGCGAAGAAAGCTAAAAAGAGAGCTAAACAAGAGGCGAAACTCGCAAGTTACAGAGAAGATAAATAATTTTTATCCGGGTCTTAATCTATGTTTCCGATTTTTTACTTCACGTTTAGAATCGGAAACGTAGTTTTGCGCCGGAGTAGGCGCGATATAAACTAAAATGGAGCAAATCTTTAGTCGTTTAAGCGGCTAAAGAGCTCCGCAATTTAACGCATTAAAGGAGCGCGGTTTTATGTCTAAAGAAAAGACGAAATCAAAGTCCGGAGAGATGAAGCTTAATTACGGGAAAACCATCCTTACAGGTTTTGGCTTTATGGCCACGTCTATCGCCTGGGCGATTTACGACCCGTATATCACGAAGATACTCAATAAGCTTCTAAGCGCGAGCGCCGTCGTCAATTCGTGGAGCGATTATCTTACTCAGAAGCTCCCGTTTCTCACCGATTTCGCGGCGGCTCAAGGCGAGGACGTTGTTTTAGCGGGCGGTGGGTTTACGCTCGTACCGTTGTTTATCGGTATCATTATGACTTTCGATAATATTTTCGGGGTCATATTCCAACCGGCGTTCGGAAAACTTTCCGATAACTGCCATTCAAAATTGGGCAAACGACGTCCGTTCATAGTGACTTGCGCTCCGATTTCAGCCGTCTTGTTTTTACTTATTCCTATAGTCGCGCTTAAAACAAAGTCGCTTCCCCTTACAATGATCTGCATAATCCTCTTCGTCTTTACGATGTCGTTATGGAGAGCGCCGGTCGTAGCCTTAATGCCCGACCTTACTCCTCCCGCTTTAAGAAGCGAAGGCAACGCCGTAATTAACCTTATGGGCGGTCTCGGCGGCGCCATAGGCATGATCGCGGGAACTATAGGCATAGCTCTTTGCACGCTCTTTACAGGTACTACGAAAGAGCAGATTAAAGCGGATGAAACGCTGTCCTTCCCGTATGTTTTCGCTATAGGCTCGATTGTTATGATAATCGGGATGCTCGTCTTGCTTTTCTTTGTAAAAGAAGAGGATACAAGCATTAAACTTAAAGGCGAACAAAACGCTTATACCGACGCTAAAGCTCGCCGCAAAGCCGAGAAAGAGGCCATTAAAGCCGAAAAGAAAGCCAGAAAAGCCATTAAGCTCAGCTCAGCCGAAAGAAAGAGTCTTCTCTTTATGTTGGCGTCCCTCTTCTTCCTTTTCTGCGGCACGAACGCCATCACCACTTTCTTCTCCCTTTTCGCTCAAGAAATACTTCATAAGATAACGTCCGAAGCCACCATTCTCATGCTCATTTTCTCGGTTGTGTCCGCTATAGCGGCTATACCGGCAGGCAAAATGGGTAAAAAATTCGGCAGGAAAAAGACCATTATGGCGGGTCTCTCCGTTTTCCTCGCGGCTTTCGTCATATTCTTCGGCATATTTATAGGTATGCTCGGAAGCAATGGTCTTTCCATTAAAGAATATGTCGCCGTGAATACGGCTTATATAGGCGTAAACGACCAAATCAATAACTACAATTCGGCTATTTCCGATTCCGCTAAAGAGGCCGGAAGAGAACTCGCGGAAGACGAGATCCTCTCTTTCGACGGATATATCGCGTATCGCGACGCCATAGAGAACGGCGGAGACGTCAGCTCTTTATCAAATTACGCGTCGTTTGAAAAATACTTAAAAGAACAGAACGTCGACTTGGCGGCAACTGAAAGCAGTATGATTTCGGTGGTCAACAATACGATAGGCGACACGTCGATTACGACGTTCTCAGGCGCTCTGGCGAAAGTTTCCGACACCGTTAAGAATATCACGAAGACTTTAGGCATACTCATTTACCCGGTTCTTGTTTTAGGCGGCGCCGCCAATATGTTTATCACCGTAAACACTTTGCCGTTAGTCCTCGAGATAGGCGGAGTCGAAAAAGTCGGCACTTTCACGGGTTATTATTACACCGCGACTTTCTCGGCGCAGATAGCGTCTCCCATCGTTTACGGCTTTATCAGGATGTTCGCGGGGACTTATATGTCGCTGTTCTATTACGCGCCCGTCACGTTCCTGTTGGCGATAATCTGTATAGCTTTCGTAAAACACGGCGAGGCTGTCCCGGACGAGGTTATTAAAGAAGCCAAGGAGCAAGCGGACTGATTTAAATAAATTTAGTTTTTTGAGTTTCATTTAAGGCGATGCCGCACAGTGACCGTCCGACGGTTTTGCGCGGCGCCCGCTCTCGTCTTTTTTCGTTAATTTTACAAAAATATTTGGCGATACAAAAAGTATTCCACGCGCTTTTTGTTTCATCTAACGAAAAATCCGACGGCGCGTCCGACGCGCGGTTATTGTACGGCGTCGCTTTAAATTTTATCGGGGTCAATTTCTAAAATCACAAAGAGGCGATATTATGAAAGTATCAAAAAGATTGACGTCGTTTGTCCTTTCTGTCGTTATGCTCTTCGCCTGCATCGTTCCGGCGGCGGCGGAGGGGCTTAACTGTAGCTGTCAGTACAACCCCACCATTATCATACCCGGACTTTTCCAGTCGCCCACCCACCTCTACAATGAAGACGGAACTTTAGCTTTAAACAGCGACGGCGAGGAGTACCAGGCTCCTATTTTCACCGAGAGTTCGTCCGTTATCACGAAGCAAATGCTTAAAAACCTTCTTTTTCCGCTCATTTTTACAATTTTATCTCAGTCGGATAAAGACGGGAAACTCGCGAACACCTTAGCCGAGACTCTTTGCGACGCGCTTTTTGAAAAAATAAAGAGCGACTCCAACGGCAAGCAGGTTTACAATATCGACTCCGACCACTATAACCACAGTTTTAAAGACTGCACCGAGAGCGAAAAAGAGAAGATCTTAGCTTCCGTTCCGTTAGAGGAATTTGTCGACAAAGCCGGGGAAGACCACCTTTACTATTTCTGCTATAACTCTTTAGGCAACATCGACGAAATCACAAAAGAGTTTTACGATTACATAGACCTTGTTAAAAAACAGACGGGTCACAAAAAAGTAAACGTCGTTCCGATAAGCCAGGGAGCTACGATTTTCACGAATCTCCTACAGTATTACCCCGACGTGACCAACAGCATTGAGACGATAGTTTACATCGTGCCGGCTTTAGGCGGAACTCAGCTTATCAGCAGTATTTTCCGTTATGGAATTAACGACGAGGACGACGCTCTTTACGATTATATGTTCCCGTCGTTAGCGGGCGAGGACACGGGCGCTCTAATGAACCTCTTAATCAGGATTCTTCCTAAAGACGTTTTGAAGAATTGCCTTAAAACGTTCATTACATACGCCATTGACGGCTATCTTAAAAATTCCACCTGTCTGTGGGCGTTTATGTCGGAGGAAGATTACGAGCCTACCGCGGATATGTACCTTTCAGGCGACGAAAACAAGGTTGTCAGACAGCAGACCGACAAGTACCAGGTCGCGAGAGTCAACCGCTATAATAACATCCTTAAAGCCCGCGATAAAGGCATACGAGTATTCAATATCGTAAACTACAACATACCTCTCTTTACGCTTTCAAAGGCGTGGGACGACTATAACGCGGACGGCGTAATAGATCTTACGTCCGAGGGCATGGGGACGTACTCTTTAGGCGTAGGCAAAACTCTCCCCGACGACTATAAACAGCAGGGCAACCCATACGGCACGTGTTCAAATCCCGCGCATAACCACATAGACCCGCACAGAATAATCGACGCGTCGACTTGCCTTCTCCCTGACAACACCTTCTATTACTACAACGGCAGCCATTTAAGGACTGTTGAAAACGACTCGGCTATAACTTTAGCGGTGGAGCTTTTAACCGATAAGAACTTTAAGGACGTTTACTCAAGGTCCGCGGAGTTCCCGCAGTTTAATAACGAGAGAGCGACTTTGACGCTAAGATCCGACCTTAAAACCGCTAAAGAATTAGTCGGCTCCCTTTCCGTCGAGGACGCTCAAAGGCTACAGTCCGTCATAGACGAAGCCGAGAGAATGCTCAAAAACAAAAACGTCGATCCCGACGTCGCCAAAAAAGCCGAGGACGATTTTTATCGGGTCTTTAACGATATTCAAGGCGTTAAAGAAGAGAGTGATTTCTTATCTAAACTCCTGTGGGGAGGAGTAAGGCTCGCCGAAAAGATCATTTCAAAAATATTCGGCAATAAGGGCTTCTTTGATAGATCTTAAGGCCCCGCCGACTCCTTAAACCATAAATCAATAAATAAACCATTTTTGAAACGCGGTTTTGCTTACTGAACCGCGTTTTAGCGCTTTTGCGGGTGTTTTTTATGTATATTTTAACGTCTGAAAATATGAAGTCCCTTGAGGAGGAAATCGACTCAAGAGGCTACAGTTTTTGCGATATGATGGAAAGGGCGGGGGAGGAGTGCGCTAAATTTATAGCCTCGGAGAACGATCCCGCCCCGGTAGCCATACTAGCGGGAAAGGGCAGAAACGGCGGCGACGGCGTTGTAATTGCCAAAGCGCTTTTTGAATTGGGTTTTCGCGACATTTTTTTAATAATGTCCGGGGAATTTAAAGATCCTTTATGTTTAAGTAAATTGGAAAACCTTAAAAAATACCCCGTTACGATAATCGACGCTAAAACCTCGTTAGATACGGCGAAAGTCATAATAAGCAAATCGTCAATAATTATAGACGCTGTTTTCGGAATAGGTTTTAAAGGCGCGTTAAGAGACGTTGAGAAGCGTCTTATCGAATATTCTAACGAAAACGAAAACGCTAAAAAGTACGCGGTCGATATTCCGAGCGGCGTTTCGGCGAATTTAGAGGGCGCTCCGGGCGTTTATTTTAATACTCAAAAGACTCTTACGATGAGCGCCTTTAAAAAAGCGCACGTCTTTAAGCCGTATTCCGATATGTGCGGGGAAACTCACGTTATGGATATTGGGATAAAAGCCGAAGATATTAAAAAATACTCCGAAAATTATACGGCTTTAACGGAAAAAGAGGCTAAAAATCTCGTTATAAAAAGACGCTTTGACGACCATAAGGGCGTTTTTGGAAAAGTCTTAACGATAACCGGCAGTAAAAATATGCCCGGATGCGTATACCTTGTGAACAGAGCCGCCGTCGAATCAGGCGCGGGACTTGTCACGGCGGCTTTTCCGGAAATCATTTACGATAGCGTCGTGTCGAAACTTAACGAATGTCTTTTTTGCCCGCTTCCATATAACGAAAACGGGAGAGCTAAATTATCGGACGAATTAAAGGAAAAAATAAAAGAGTCCGACGCAATAGCTTTAGGCTCGGGGTTAGGCGTAGACCGCGATACGGGGGAAATTTTAGAGTATACCGTAAATAACGCCCACGGCAAACTCATTATAGACGCGGACGGGCTAAATATTTTATCAAAAAATTTAGAAATTCTTAAAAATTCAAAAGCCGGGATTATTTTAACGCCTCACCCCGGTGAAATGGCGAGACTTACTAAAAAATCAATAGAAGAAATCCAAAACGACAGAATAAATATCGCGTCCGATTTTTCTAAAAATCACGAAGTCACGCTTATTTTAAAAGGCGCCAACACCGTAATCGCCGACAAGGACGGGCGGATTTCCATAAATACGACGGGAAACCCCGGTCTTGCGAGAGGCGGCAGCGGAGACTGTCTTTTGGGAATTATCGCGGGCGTCTCCTCAAGTACGCGATCTAATTTCGATTTGGGAAGAGCCGCGTGCTATTTTCACGGAAGAGCCGCCGACGTTATGTGTAAAGAGCATGGAGCGCTTTACTCCACTCCTTCGAGAGTCGCTGAAAACATATCTGAATTTATATAATCCGGGCGCGCGATCGTCCCGTTACACGGCGCGAAATCAGAGCTTTTCAGCGCAGTAAAAAGTATTTGACATAGAGGCGGATTTTTGATATTATGTTAAAAGGTGGTTATATGAGGAGATTTTTTTCACCGGCGCTCGCGTTAGTCTTAGCGGCGGCGCTGTTTATTCCCGCGTCGGCGGATTTTGGAGATCCCGTCGACGGGCTTAATCTTCAGCCGGGGCTTACTCCCGTTATCAGAGAGGGCGACGGCGTTTTTAATTATACTGTTTACGCCCGCGATATGACGGGTCTTACTAACGGCGACCTTGTAATCTCATACGACAGGGAATCGTTAGAATTTCTTTCATATTACAACCGGCCGGATTTTTTTGATATGCTGGAAGTAAACGACGTCGGCGGTAAGATTTATTTTTCGTTTATTTTCTTCAATAAAATCGAAGATTCCTCTATAGAGCTTATAACCTTAACTTTTAAAACAAAAAACGCCGGCGTTTACCCTGAACTTAAAGCCGACAATATCGCCGGCGCTTCCGTTAAAGTCGTGAGAGACATTATTATAGATAATTCCCCGGAACCTCCGTCCGACGGCGAACCGGCGACTTCTCCCAAACCTTTAACGGGCGACATAAATAACGATGGAAATATCACCGCCTCCGACGCGAGAATAATCCTCAGAATATCGGCTAAACTTATAACGCCCTCAAACGACGTTTATAAAGCCGCCGACGTAAATTTCGATAACAAGGTGACTTCTCAGGACGCGAGAGCCGTGTTAAGGCTGGCGGCAAAACTTTAAATCCGTAAAAACGCGAAAGGAAATACTATATGGAAATTACAAACGACATAAAATACGTAGGCGTAAACGACCATAAAATCGACCTTTTTGAAGGGCAGTACGCGGTTCCTAACGGTATGGCGTACAATTCTTACGTAATACTCGACCGAAAAATAGCCGTACTCGATACGGTCGACAGGAATTTTGCCCATGAGTGGCTCGATAACGTAGCGTCTGTTTTAGACGGCAGAAAACCCGATTACCTTATTATACAGCATATGGAACCCGACCATTCCGCCAACATTATGCGCTTTATGGACGTTTATCCCGACGCCTGCGTCGTAGCGTCGGAAAAAGCGTTTAATATGATGAATAACTTTTTTGGCGCTGATTTTTCTAAAAACAGAATAATAGCGTCCGAAGGCGGCGTTTTAAGCTTGGGAAAGCACGATCTTACTTTTGTAGCCGCCCCGATGGTTCACTGGCCGGAAGTTATAGTCACTTACGACAGCTTTGACAAAGTTCTTTTTTCAGCGGACGGCTTCGGGAAGTTCGGAGCGCTCGACGTAAACGAGGACTGGGCGTGCGAAGCGAGACGCTACTATTTCGGCATTGTCGGGAAGTACGGCGCGCAGGTGCAGTCTCTCTTAAAAAAGGCGGAAAATCTCCAAATCGAAACGATTTGCCCTCTTCACGGTCCTATATTAAAAGAAGATCTCCATTACTACATTAACCTTTACAAAACGTGGTTCTCATACGACGTGGAGAGCGACGGCGTTATGATAGCTTATACGTCCGTTTACGGCAACACAAAGAAAGCCGCCCTTCTTTTAGCCGACAAGTTAAAAGAGAAAAACTGTCCTAAAGTCGTATTGACGGATCTCGCGAGGGAAGATATGGCGGAGGCTGTCGAGGACGCTTTCCGTTACGGCAAACTTGTCCTCGCCACGACGACTTACAACGCCGATATATTCCCTTATATGAGACATTTTATAGAGGCTCTTACGGAGAGGAATTACCAAAACCGCACGGTGGCTTTCATTGAGAACGGCTCCTGGGCGCCCTTAGCCGCTAAAGTGATGAAGTCCTTATTCCAAAATTCCAAAAATATCACGTTTGCCGACGCCACGGTTCATATAAAGTCGGCTCTTAACGCCGAAAGTACGGAACAAATCGAAAAATTAGCGTCCGAACTTTCCGAGTGTTACATGGCTAGAAATGACTCCACCGCCGATAAAAACGACATGACCGCCCTGTTTAAAATAGGCTACGGGCTTTACGTCGTAACGTCGAGCGACGGTAAAAAAGACAACGGTCTTATAGTGAACACGGTTTCGCAAGTTACAAATTCCCCTAATCGCATAGCCGTCGCCATAAACAAAGACAATTACTCCCACCACATCATAAAGCAGACGGGGATTATGAACGTAAACTGTCTTTCAACCGACGCGCCTTTCAGCGTTTTTGAGAATTTCGGTTTCCAAAGCGGTAGGAGCGCCGATAAATTTAAAGATTTTGAGTTCCAAAGAAGCGAAAACAAACTTCCGTTTTTAGCGAAATATATCAATTCCTTTATGTCGCTTAAAGTCGAACAATATGTGGACTTAGGCACGCATGGCATGTTTATATGTTCAATAACGGAAGCGAGAGTAATATCAAAGGTCGAAACGATGACTTACTCTTACTACTACGCGAACGTAAAGCCCAAGCCTAAAACAGAGGGCAAAAAAGGCTTTGTGTGCAAAATCTGCGGCTGGGTTTACGAGGGCGACGAACTTCCCGACGATATAGTGTGCCCTCTTTGCAAGCACGGCGCTTCCGATTTTGAACCTATTAAATAAAATATAAAAAAGGCGGTTAAATTTATGAAGTATGTATGCGAAGTTTGCGGATGGACTTACGACGAAGAAAAGGGCGACCCCGATAACGGCATAGCCCCCGGCACGAAATTTTCCGATTTGCCGGACGATTTTACTTGTCCTATCTGCAAAGTAGGCAAAGATATGTTTAAAGAACAGTAAAAAACGAGTCTTTTAATTTCGGCGAGTAAGAAAAATCTATTCGCCGAAATTATCGTTATTTTTTCGGAGATAATTTTGGAACAAACGCTTACAAAATCCAAACAATATAACCTTATCGACGGCATGAGGATAGTGGCGGCGTTTTTTGTCGTTTCAATTCACGCGCCGTTTATGGGAACGATTGGCGCCGTTATCGTATCTGTCGCGCGCTTTGCCGTGCCGTTCTTTTTCGCCGTGTCGGGATTTTTTTGTTTTTATGCCGACAAAACGCAAATTCCAAAAAAAGTAAACCGTAAAATTCGCCATATACTTTTTCTTTTTTTAGGTTCTTCGGTTCTTTATTTTATTTACAACGCGCTGCCATACGTTATAGACGGGAATTTTTTAGAATATGTAAAGCCGTTCTTTAGCTTAAAGAGTATCGCGGAGTTTTTATTTTTTAATAATACTCATATTTCCGAGTTTATGTGGTATTTCCCCGCGCTTATTTACTGTTTCCTTTTCTTTCTTATTTTAAATAAAATCGAGCGAAACGGGGTAGGCAAGAGGACTTCTCTCGCGCTGTTTATCGTTTTATCTGTTTTGGGAGTAACGCTAAAAGAAATCATTCTGATTTTTCCCAACTCGCCGGAATTTTTAAAAAACGGTTTTATATGTAGAAATTTTTTATTTATCGGCGTTCCGTTTTTTATGATGGGGTACTATATAAGGCTAAATAAAGAAGAACTTACAAGGAAGTTAAACTACCATGTTCTCGTCGCAATGATGGTTTCGGGCGTTGCCGAAGTGGTGTTAGTTCATATTTTCCACACTACGAAATCGCTATACTTAGGCACGATTATTTCGGTTTTCGCGCTTTTTGTATTTTTAATTAAATCAGAGGACAAAATAAAAATTCCCCATATCGCCTCGGTCGGGCGAAAATATTCTCTTTACGTCTATATATTCCACATTATAATAAGAGACGCTTCCAAAATACTCGAGTCGAGAATATCCTTTTACGCTAAAATTATGGAAGTCTTGTCCCCTTTTAGGACGTTTATAATATTTTTCTACGCGCTTATTTTTTCAATAATATATGTAAAAATCAAAAGTTCAATTAAAAAATTGAAAAGAGAATGATAATATGTACGTTAAATCGCAGCTTTATAAAGACGAATTAGATAAGTATATAGACGCTTTTCCCGAAGTATTTAAAATTTTAAGCGGCTCTCAGGTTTTAATAACAGGAGCGGCCGGGCTTATTGGGAATTATCTAACCGACTTGCTTTTAGAGGCGGGAGATATAAAAGTTATAGCGTTAGACAGGTGCGAAAAAAGATCCGGCGAGCGTTTCCGGGATTATCGCGGCAATAAAAATTTTATTCCCGTTATATGCGACGCGAACGATTTTACAAAAATAGACGAAGTTTTTTCTAAAAATGAAATCGATTACGTAATTCACGCCGCGAGCAATACTTCTCCCATAGACTACGTAAAATTTCCGGTCGACACTATAACCATAAACGTAATATCTACTCGTAATATTTTAGAATGTTGCAAAAATTATAAGACAAAACGTTTTATGTTCTGTTCCTCGGTCGAGAGTTACGGTTTAAGCGACTTAGACGAATTAGACGAACTTTCAAGCGGATATGTCGATTGCAATTCTTTAAGAGCCGCGTACCCGTCGGGCAAGAGAGCCGCCGAAAGTATGTGCAGAGCGTATTATGAGGAGTACGGAGTAGATTACGTAAACGCGAGAATCGGCAGAATTTACGGTCCAACCGTGATAAAAGAAGACGTCAAAGCTCCGACGCAGTTTATTTTAAACAGCGTAAAAGGCGAGGATATTATTTTAAAAAGCGCCGGGACGCAAGTTTACTCGTTTGGTTACGTAGGCGACTGCGCGTCCGCCTTATTAAAGGTTTTAACTAAAGGCGAAAGCGGAGAGGTCTATAACGTGGCTTCCGAGGAAGGCGGAGTAAAACTTCTTGATTTCGCGAGAGCCTCAGCCGACGCCGGGGGAGTTAAAGTCGCGTTTGACCGCGATTTCGACTTATCAAAATCAGGGTACAGCAAGATAACGAGAGCCGTTCTCTCCGTTAAAAAACTGCAAGGTTTAGGCTATCGCTCTCTTTACAACTATAAAAACGGAGTAAAAAGAACGGTTGATTATTTAAAAAATAACGAATAATTTACATAAAATTAAATTTTTTGGAGCTTTATTATGGATAAATTAAAAGCGCTTGTTACGGCGGAAGTTATAAGACCCGTCCTTGAAACTCTTTCCGATAGAGTCGATTTCGAGTACGCGGGCTATACTTTAAATCACGACGTTTTACCGAGGGACGAATTAAAACGCCGAGTAGAAGATATAGACATACTGATTTGCGAATACGACACTATAGACGCGGAAATTTTTGACCGCGCCAAGAATCTTAAACTCATAATCTGCTGCCGCGGCGGCGTTAAGTCAGTTATCGACCTTAAAAAAGCGCGGGAACGCGGCGTTACCGTTTGCAACAACATAGGAAGGAACGCCGAGGCCGTATCCGATATGACTATAGGCTACATGCTCGACTTGACGAGAAACATTACGCTTACCGCGAACCTTATTAAAAATAAAGTAATCACCACCGATAAAAAATCAAAGCCCGACGAGTATAAAGATACCGTTTGGGGGCTTGACAACAATTCCCCGTTTATAAAATATCGAGGGGAAAGTCTTAATCATATGACTTTAGGATCAGTGGGCTTTGGTCACGCGGGGAAATTAGTCGCTAAAAAAGCTTACGCTTTCGGCATGAAAATTATGGTTTACGACCCGTTTATATCTAAAGACACAGTTCCTTCATACGTTAATCTTACCGATTTTGACAATCTCCTTAAAGTATCCGATATTATATCGCTTCATTGCGTCGTCACTTCAGAAACTGAAGATCTCTTTAAAGCGGGAGAGTTTAAAAAAATGAAAAATACCGCTTACTTTATAAATACCGCGAGAGGGGATCTTGTCGACGAGGACGCGTTGGTTTGGGCTCTTAACAGCGGAGAGATAGCGGGCGCCGCCATTGACGTAACAAAAAAAGAGCCCATATCTTCCGACTGTCCTCTTTTAGACGCTAAGAACCTCATAATAACGCCTCATATAGCGGGCTCTTCTTACGACGTCCAAACGACCGGCACAAATATGGTAGTAAAAAGTCTCGAAGGCTGGTTAAACGGTGGAGAACCCGATAATTGCGTAGTATCAGGACAAAGGAGTAAAAATGAATAAAAACATCGGAATAATTTTAGCCGGAGGTATAGGGGCGCGTTTTGGCGGCGACAAGCCTAAACAGTACTACGATATTTTAGGCAAAGAGATGATCTGGTACTCAATAGACGCGTTTAGAAAGGCGACGACTCTCGACGATTTTATAATAGTGGTCGATGAAAATGAAATGAACAACGGCAGAATAAAAAACCAATATGGCGTTAAAACGGTTAAAGGCGGGAAGAGCCGCAACTTTTCTTTAAAAAACGCCCTCGACTATATAGCCGATAATTTCCCCGAATGCGAAAAAGTCATTGAAAATAACGCCGCCTGCCCTATGATAACGCCCTCTCTTATCGACGAGTTTATAAATATTCTCGACGATTACGATTTTGTGAACGCCGCATACAAAATAACCGACGCTTTAGGCTCTTATAAAGACAGAGTAGCCGACAGAGAGGATTTTTACTTAATTCAGTCGCCGGACGCTTATAAATTCCCGCTATTATATAAATATTTCGACCCTAATTCAACTCTTTGCCATCCCGCCCACCAATTACCCAAGTCCGCTAGGGAGTATCGCTATTTCGGCTTTGACGACAACTTTAAAGTGACTTACCCTAAAGATCTAAAAATCGCCGAAATACTCCTTAAAAACAGAGAAACCGATTAAC
>CAYUEV010000007.1:0-46562 GCA_964443825.1 uncultured Eubacteriales bacterium | reverse complement strand
CCTGAAAGCACAGCGTTTTCAAGGCTTTCGTAGTTTTTCTTTTCAGGCGATTTTTAACGTTTCGAGAACTGGGGCGCGCGGCGGGCTCCTTTTAAGCCGTACTTCTTTCTCTCTTTCATTCTGGGGTCTCTTGTCAGGAATCCCGCTTTTTTGAGGACGGGACGGAGACTTTCGTCCGCTTGAAGGAGAGCTCTCGAAAGACCGTGGCGGATAGCGCCCGCTTGACCGGTGACTCCGCCGCCCGTGACGCGGCACACTATATCGTACTTGCCGGTAAGACCCGTGAGCGCAAGAGGCTGGCGAATTATGAGCTTTAAGGTTTCAAGACCGAAATAATCGTCGATATCTCTGTCGTTGATGGTAATGCTGCCGGTTCCGGGGTAGACCCTGACTCTCGCTACGGAACTTTTTCTTCTGCCCGTGCCGTAAAAATAATTGTTTTCGTACATTTAAAAAGTCTCCCCTTCCTTAAAAATCAAGCGCCTGAGGCTTTTGAGCCTCGTGCTTATGTTCGGGACCCGCGTATACGTGAAGCCTTGTAAAAGCTTTTCTGCCGATGGTCGTGTCGGGGAGCATACCCCTGACGGCTTTTTCCATGACAAAAACGGGCTTTTCTTTCATAAGAACGCCGTATTTGATTTTTTTCATGTTGCCGATGTAGCCTGTGTGATGATAGTACGTCTTTTCGTCTGATTTTTTGCCCGTAAGGACTATCTTGTCGGCGTTTACGATGATGACGTTATCGCCGCAGTCCTCATGATAAGCGAAAGTGGGTTTGTGTTTGCCGCGAAGAAGCGTCGCCGCCTTGACCGCGACCGAACCGAGCGTTTTGCCTTCCGCGTCAAGAACATACCATGAGCGCTCGATTTCGGCGGCTTTAGGCATATATGTCGACATAATTTTCCCTCCATAGATTTATGATATATAGAACGTCGATTACAAAAAATGGGGCGCGATACCCTGACCGCGCCTTACCATAATATCACAACAACTTTTTAATGTCAATAAGTTTTTTTAAAGAATTTAAAATAGGTTTTATATTCTCTGTTTTTCTTTATCTTTTGGGCGTTTTTACATGTTTTTCTCGTTTATTATTTTTGATTTTACTTTCCGTTTAAGAAATTCATCATTAAGTCGGCTATCCCCTGGGGATCCGTTTCAATCACTATATGACTGCCTTTTATAGTTTGAACGGAAGCGTTCGGCAAAGCGTTTGTGATATTCGCTTTCATATCTTCGTTTATTACGCTGTCTTTATCGGCCCATACCAAAAGAACCGGCGTTTTAATTTTGGAGATAGCGTCTAAGTCGGTGTGCCTCGCGTTCGCGGTGGAATAGAAAATGCCGGGGATCGTGCCGTCTATAAGAAGAGGAGCCGTGAGCTTGTTTGTATCGTAATTTTTAGCGTAATTCCAGTCTTTCGTTACAAAAAATACGGCTGATTTTACTATAAGCCTGCATTTTAATATACAGTTTAAGAAGAGAGTCGCGAGTTTTTTAAAGACTGTGGAATTATTAAAAAACTTAATCATGCCGCCGTTGGACATATTGATTTCGCTTGGGCAAAAGAGCATAAGTTTTTTTAACTCAGGGTGGTCGCAGGCGATATTCAAGGCGATTCCGCCGCCCATGGAATGCCCCGCTAAAATCCACTGGTCGAGAGGCGCTATGGTTTTCATAAGGTTTACTATAAGATCCTCTCTCGGTATTAAGTTTGTGTTCTCGTTTTCTCTCGTGCTGTAGCCGTAATTCGGTATGTCGAGAAGATAGCAGTCGTAGCCCTCTCTAGACATTATCTCGGCCGCGCCGTCCCAGGTAGAGCCGGAGTAAATAAAGCCGTGGAGGAACATTATTCTGCCTTTTCTTACCCCCTCGGCTTTTACAATCCTGTAGTGAATGGAGTAGTCGCCCTCGTGGTAAAAATGACTGTCCTCATACGGCGTTTGCAGGTCTTCGGCGTAAACCGTAACAAATAAAGACCCCGTAATTAAGATAAGAGAGAGAATGACCGCCAATGATTTTTTTAAGGTTTTCATAAAAGCATCTCCTTAAATTTATAAAATGCGCTCAATTTTTTATTTCTATTCCTAAGACGTCGAGCTGCTCTTTATCGACCGAAGACGGGCAGTCGGTCATGGGTTCCGTCGCGTCTTTTAATTTGGGGTAAGCCACCACGTCTCTTAAACTTTCGGCGCCGGTCATTTGCATAACGAGACGGTCAAGACCTATCGCCATGCCGCCGTGAGGGGGAGCGCCGTACTTAAAAGCCCCTAAAAGAAAGCCGAACTTATCTTGAGCCTCGCTCTCCGAAAGACCTAAAAGCCTGAAAATCCTGTCCTGAAGTTCGGGGTCGGTTATTCTGATAGAGCCCGAAGAGAGTTCGACGCCGTTTAAAACAAGGTCGTAAGCTTTCGCCCTGACTTTAGCCTTATCTGTTTCAAGGTAAGGAAGGCACTCGTCCATTGGGGCTGTAAACGGGTGGTGCATCGCGACGAATTGACCCAAATCCTCGTCCCAGTCGAAAAACGGAAATTCCGTAATCCATACGAAATTATAGCCGTCCTCGATAATATCAAGCTTTTTGGCGACTTCGCAGCGAAGAGAGCCTAAAACCGAAAGAGTTAACGATTTTTTTCTGTCGGATACTATAAATACAACGTCGCCGTCTTCCGCCCCGGCTTTTTTTATTATAGAGTTAAGCTCGTCTTCCGTGATAAATTTTGAAAAAGAAGAGGAAATTCCGCCGTCCGAAAGTTTAATCCACGCGAGCCCCCCGGCGCCTAAACCTTTAGCGGTTTCGGCAAGTTTATCGATTTCTTTTCTTGAATATACTTTAGAGGCGTTTTTAGCGGTAAAGCCTTTTACCGCGCCGCCTTCGTCAAGAGCCGCCTTGAACACTTTAAACGAAGCGTTCCTTAACTCGTCTGAAATATCGAAAAGCTCCATTTTAAACCTCGTGTCGGGCTTATCGGAGCCGTATCTCTCCATGCTCTCTTTATAAGTGAGTCTTGGGAGTTTCTCGGGGACTTCCACGCCTATCGCGTCTTTAAAGACTTTATGGATATATTTTTCGACTATCTCAAGTATATCCTCCACGTCGACAAAAGACATTTCGAGGTCTATTTGAGTGAACTCGGGCTGTCTGTCGGCTCTTAAATCCTCGTCGCGGAAACATCTCGCTAACTGAACGTATCTGTCGAATCCCGCCACCATCGAAAGCTGCTTATAAAGCTGAGGGGACTGCGGAAGAGCGTAAAACTCGCCGTTGTGAAGCCTTGACGGAACGAGAAAATCCCTAGCCCCTTCGGGCGTCGACTTCATTAACATGGGCGTTTCGATTTCTATAAAACCGTTATCATAGAAAAAGTCGCGGGTTATTTTGGCGATTTTGTTTCTTAAAAGGATGTTTTTTTGAAGATCGGGTCTTCTTAGATCAAGATAGCGGTATTTGAGCCTCGTCGTTTCCGACGTCGGGCTATTTTCCGCGATCTCAAAAGGCGGCGTTTCGCTTTTGCTGAGTATTCTAAGCTCGCTTACGTAAATTTCGACGTCGCCGGTGGGGATTTCGGTATTTTTAGAGGATCTCTCTTTTATCTCGCCCGCGGCCGCCAAGACGTATTCGCTTCTGACCGACGACGCTTTTTTAAATATTTCCTTATCTGTGTTTTCGTCGAAAGAGAGCTGGATTATCCCGGTTCTGTCGCGAAGGTCTATAAAAATCAAAGAACCCAGATCCCTCTGTTTCGCCGCCCATCCAAACACGGTGACGAATTTTCCTTTATCGGATAATCTGAAGTTTCCGCAGTAATCGGTTCTTTTAAGACCGGCTAAAAGTTCCATCTTTGACTCCTTTTAACGTAAAAAGCCGTTTATTCCATGGGATTGCTAAAATCCATGTCAAAATGAAGTTCGTCTAACGCGCCGGCGATATTCGCGATTTCGGTTTCAAACTCCCTGCCGTCCGACATACGTTTTAGTTTTATAACGCCCGATTTTATCTCGTCTTCGCCTATTACCGCGATAAAGGGGACGTTAATTTTATTGGCGTATTTCATTTGGCTTTTAAAGGATCTTCCCGCTATATCGTAAGCGCACGCGATCTCTTCTTTTCTTAGGTCGTTAGCGAGTTTCGAGGCGTATAACCGCGCCTCTTCGTCTACGGGCGCTAAATACAAAACGATTCCGTCCTCTTTGTTCGGGAGCTTATTTTCGTTCCTTAAAAGAAGCTCCAATCTTTCTATTCCGAGAGCGAACCCGCACGCGGGAGTATCGGGCCCTCCAAGCTCTTTTACGAGACCGTCGTACCTGCCGCCGCCCAGGACTGTGTTTTGAGCGCCTAAAGAGCCGGCCACAAACTCGAAAACCGTTCCCGTGTAATAGTCTAAGCCCCTTACGGTTGACGTATTCACGATGTATTTAATGTTGGACGCGTCGAGATAGCGCTTTGTCTTTTCGAAGTTCTCGCCGCAGGAAGAACAGATAAAGTCGAGCGTCTTGGGGGCGCCGGACGCGATTTCCCTGCATACGGGGACTTTGCAGTCGAGAATCCTCATGGGATTTTTATTAAGTCTTTCTTTGCAGGTAGAACATAAATCGTCCTGTTTTGATAAAAAATATTCTTTTAACGCGTTCTGATAGTTTTTTCTGCAAGACGGGCAGCCTATGGAGTTTATTTCGAGTTGTACGCTTTCGCCTAAATTAAAATCGTCAAAAATACTTTTGCCTAAAGATATAATCTCGGCGTCGGCGGAAGGGTCGGGAGCGCCGAAAACCTCGACCCCGAACTGATAGAATTCTCTTAATCTTCCCGCCTGGGGCTTTTCATAGCGAAAACACGGAGCGATATAATAATACTTGGCGGGAAAAGGCTCGTTAAACGCGCCGCGTTCGATAAACGCCCTGACCGCCCCCGCCGTGCCTTCGGGCTTTAAAGTTACGCTCCTGCCGCCGCCGTCGTTAAAAGTGTACATTTCTTTTTGGACGACGTCGGTGGTTTCTCCTACCGAACGGTCGAAAAGCTCCGTATACTCGAAAGTAGGGGTTCTTATCTCTTTAAAGTCGTATTTACGGGCGGCGAAAGCTACGCTCTCCTCAATGTTTCTTATAATATCGCTCTTGGGCGGCATAATGTCGGTTGTGCCTCTGACGGCTTTCATAATATTAGACATTTTATTTCCTTTTTAATTTATATAAACGTAAAATTAAATGGATGAGAACGCGCGCAAATGAGAATACGCGCGATCTTTAAGAGATTGTGCCGGATTTAGGGTTTACGTTCATTCTCCAGTCGAGATCGCCTCTTTCAAGCCCCATGATAAGCGACTCGGCCGTGGCGATATTTGTGGCGACGGGGATATTGTGAACGTCGCAAAGTCTTAAAATATCCGCTTCTTTAGGTTCGTTCGGCTTTGGGTTAAGGGGATCTCTGAAGAACAGCAGGAGATCGATTTCGTTGCATTGAAGCCTCGCGGCAATCTGCTCACCGCCTCCCTGCGACCCGCTCATAAATCTTGTTATTTTAAGCCCGGTGGCGTCTTCTATGATTCTGCCCGTCGTGCCTGTGGCGCAAAGAGTATGTCGGCTCAATATTCCGCAGTACGCTATGCAAAATTGCGTAAGCAGTTCCTTTTTTGAATCGTGGGCAATTAAAGCTATATTCATCGAAACACCCTTTTCCTGAAAAATTTTCGAAAAATCATATAAAAAATCATTTTCGAATAAAGCTCAACAGAGTAATGATACCATATTTTTTGTATCAATGCAATATATTAAGCGCAAAAATTCACGCTATTTGAACGAAAGCGGGACGCTTTCACCTTCTATCCTCGATACCACGCGGTTTACGGCTCTTATAAATTTGCTTCTTTCGTTGGGATATTCCCCCGTGACGGACGACGAAACGATTTTTTTATCCTCGGGTATAACGCCTATGAGCCTTAAACCCGTTTTATCGATTACGCCGTCAATATTTAAAAGTCTGCTTTTTAACGCCTCTTTTTTAACAAATCTGTTTATTACTATCCGGCAGTCGTTTAACGTTATTCCGGCGCTTTGGACGGCTTCGGTCAAGGAAGCCGCCGCTTTCACGGAAATTTCATCGGCTGTCGCCACGAATATCGCTTTTTCGGACGCTTTGGCGCAGCTTATCGCTCTTTCGTCTATTCCGGCCGGGGCGTCAATTATTATAACGTCGTAGCGTCTTTCTAAATCTCTTACTATATTCAAAAAGAAATCCGGGGCGATATTCTCGCAATAAAATTTAGGGGCGGGAATTAAACTTAACATAGGCGTAATGTCGAGAATCGCGTTGTTTAAGGGAATCCTTCCCGCGTAAACGTCGAACCATGTGTTCATAGTCCTGTCCGCCGCTTTAAGCATAACGTCGAGAGCGCCAAGTCCCGCGTCCGCGTCTATTAAAAGCGTTTTACGGCGTCTTTCGGCTAACGCGCCCCCGAAAAATACCGAGAGCGTGGACTTTCCGACTCCGCCTTTGCCCGAGGCGATAAGTATTTTCATAGCCATAGTATATAACGCCTTTTTAAAAATATAGTAAAAAATGTTTGACCCGCGCTTAAAAAACAGGTTATCTTAAAAGCGCGTTTGGTCTTTGAGCCTCGGAAACCTGGTTCTTAGCCCCAAAGTAGTATTTGTATATGTCCGCCGCGACGGTCGCCGTGGCGGCGCCGCTGTCGACGTTTTCTATTATGACCGCGACGGCTATCTCGGGCTTGTCGAAAGGCGCGAAAGAGATGTTAAGACCGTTATTGCCCTCTACAATTTGACCGTTTACTTTTCTTTTTACCTGCGTCGTGCCCGTTTTCGCCCCGACTTTTTCTTTTATGCTTCCGAAAGCCGCCGCGCCGGAACCGGTAGTGGTAACTCTTAACATTCCCTCTTTTACTATGTTGATGGAATTTTGCGAAATACCGGTTTTTTCTAAAACTTCGGGATCCGCCTCGTAAACTATCCCGCTTCCGTCGCTCGACATAACATATTTTACATAGTGGCATTTGTATCTCGTGCCGTTATTGGCGATAGTCGCGCCGTAATTCGCGAGCTGCAATATTGTGAAGAGGTTGTCGGACTGACCTATTCCCGCTTGAATGGTATCGCCCATCTGCCAGGCTTTGCCCACCGACTCTCTATATTCCCTGCCGGCTAAAATGCCGGACGACTCCGAAAGTTCCACGCCTGTTTTAAGACCGAGACCTAATTTTTTGGAGTATTTGTTCATAACGTCTATTCCCAGTTTTTCGCTGACGTTATAGAAAAATATGTTGCACGACTGCTCCAAAGCGGAGACGACGTTTATGTTGCCGTGGGCGTTTAAGCATTTGAAGGTTACGTCGTAGTACTGGAACACGCTTGAACAGAAAAACCTTGTGTCAGTATTTATAACGCCCTCCTCAAGTCCCGCTAAAGCCGTGGAGAGTTTCATGGTGGAACCGGGCTCGTATGCGCTTTGCAAAACCCTGTTTAGAAGGGGCGACCCTTTGGCCTCCAAAAGTTCGTCGTATTTTTTATAGTAGTCGTTTAAGTCGTATGAGGGGTAAGAGGCGCTCGCTAAAATCTCCCCGTTTGAAACGTCTATTACGGCGACCGCCCCCGCCGCCTCTAAAACCGTGGGATTGACAAGCTCCCTTATTCTTTTTTCCAGGGAGTTCTGGGCGACCCTCTGAAGCCCCGAGTCGATTGTAAGAACTACGGCGTCGCCCTGTTTGGGCGTTACCGAATACTCTGACGACGCCTTATTGCCGGGACCGACGGTCACGGTTTTAACGCCTTTTTCGCCTCTTAGATACTCCTCCATCGCGGCTTCTATACCGAACTTTCCGACGTAATCGGTCAGCGAATAAGAGTTGCGGTCGAGTTTTTCTATCTCCTCTTGCGTGTAATCGCCGCTTTCTTTCATATCGTCGAGTTCTTTTTTGTATTTATCGTACTCGTCGCTGCTGATAACGCCCGTAACGCCTATTATGTGGGGCGCTATCGTACCGTCCGTAAACTCGCGGTAAGTGGTGACGATCGACTCCACGCCCTCAAAAAACTCGCTTTTTTCCTTGATTATGGAAACGGTTTCGTTGGACACGTCCCTAGCGAAAGTGTAAGGAACCGAAACCGAGTACCCCGTTCGCCACATTTCGTAGCACACGGACGCTATTTTTCTCGCTTTAACTCTGTCGTAATTTTCGAGCGAGTACATATCGATAAGAGCGTCGAGGCAGTTTTCAGCCGTGGCGTATGGGTTTAAATTGAGCATATTCGGTTTTTTGAGGTTGTCTATATCCGTCTGCCTGTCTTCCGTGAACGCGGCTTTGCCGGACGGGTCGAATTCTATCGGGAGATTGTCGATCCACTCCTCGTTTTTTTCCTCGCATAGATCTATGAGAGCGCCTATTATCTCGTTTCTTCTCTCCTGACGCGACTGGGGCGGAAAAACCGCGGCGTTAAACTCTATCGCGTTGCCCTGCCTGTTTGAAACTATGGCGGCGCCGTTTCTGTCCAATATTTCCCCTCTCGCGGCCTCCACCGCCACGTCGTACTTGGAAGAGGCCGAGCCTTCGTCGTTTTGCCCGCCGTTCGCTATAAACATGCCCGAAAGAACGGCTATATATATTACTAAGACGAGAGAAAAGACAAACGCCAATATTTTAACGCGCCTTACCGGCGTTTTATCCAAAAAATCGCCCCCTTCAAGAAATTTAAACCGCGCTTAAATTTTGTCTTAAATCAGTTTTCCACGCGGCCTTTCAGCGTTCCGCTTAAGAATTTTACGATTGAGTAGGGTATAAACGAAAACGCGGTCGTCATAACGGCGGATGGGAGATAAAACGACAACAGGACGTTAAATCCCTTATCGCCTATCGGGATAAAAACCGTAAAAAGGTAATAAAGCGCGAAAAAGCAAACCGATGAAATCGCGGTTATAACATACTGCGTAAGCGTCCTCAGTCTTAAATAAAATTTTATAAGCACGCCGGATAGAGCCCCTAAAAGAGCTAAATAAAAAGCGCAGAAACCCTCGGGACTCGCGCTGCAAATATCCCAAAATATACCGGCGGCCGCGCCGTACAAAAGACCGCTGATTTCCCCTTCGCACATTCCAATCGATACCGTTAAAGGGATAAGAGGGAAAAATCTGAGACCGAATACGGAGGGCAAAAGCCCGTTTGTGTTTTGAAACGCGGCGGTAATTACCGTAAGGGCGAACAGCAATATTCTTTTTGATAAAACAGTCAGTCTTTCGGAACGCATTGTCAAACCTCGCCTTTTAAATTCAGTCCGTACCGTCCTCTTCTATAAACGACGTTATAACAAACACGTCGTTAATCGTTCTTACGTCCGCTCCCGGTTCTATTACGGCGTAAACCGAAACGTCCAAATCCTCGTCTTTGACGTTAACAACGTTCCCTACCACAAGGTCGCGCGGAAAGACGCCGCCCAAACCCGACGTGCAGACTATCCCGCCCGGGGACACCGCCGTGTCTTTTGAAAGCCCCGACATCCTGCAAAGTCCGTCGTGCGACAAAGCGGCGGTCGTGCCGGAATAGCCGTTTTCTCTCGCTTTTATTTCGTACACGCTTATATTAAGGGAGGGGTCGAGAATTGTTTTTACGACGCAGGTGGTAAAATTCGCCTCTGTCACAAGCCCTACGACGTTAGCGCCGTATATCACGGGGTCGTTTTTGTGTATGCCGTTCACGGTTCCTTTGTCGAGAGTAAAGGCGTCGTAAGCGTCGGACGTGTTTCTCGCGACTATGGACGCGGGGCAGAACTTGTAGTCGGGGCGCTCTTCCCTAACGTCTAAAAATTCCTCGTAAGACGCGAGCTTCTGTTTTGTTCGCTCGTAATCGACAAGCTGTTCGTTGTAAACGTCTATTTGCGACTCAAGCTCTTTTATCCTGTCTTTATAAACGGAGGACGACGTGAAGGAGCTTTTAAAGCCGTCGGATTTCTCGGCTATAAACGAAGCGGCTTTTTGAAAAGGTTTGTAAATAAACCCCGCGACGCCCGAAAAGGGCGACGACGCGTCGTTTGTGACGGCGGCGACTATCATGCCCAGAAGGAGCGCCGTAAGCGTCGTCATTATAACTTTAAAGCGTTTTGTTCTTATAAATTCTTTCATTAAAATAGCCTTCAGGCGTTTTTGATTTTGTGTTCGAGCGCGTCGTAAAGATTTTTAAACTCGCCTAAATATATGTTTTTGATTTTCAAAATAAGCTCCGCGGCTTTTTGGGAATCGTAAACGCGAATCGACTCGTTCCTGTCTTTTAACATGGAAAGCCAAATATCGGAATTATCTATGAAGCCAAACTTGTAAGCTGTTTTTAAGGTTTCCCTCGGGGAGTTTAAAAGATCGTCCCGGGCGCCGTAAAGAGTTAACGCCTCTTTTATAGCCTTCCGGGACGATTCAAAAGTAAGATTAAAAAGAGAGGCTACGCCCATTCTGTAAATTTCATCGCCGTCGGCTAAACGGAAGTCGACGTTTTGGAAGGCGTCGAGACATTTTTTAAAATTATCAATTTTTTCATATATGATAATCCCCCGACTTTTTTTATCTCGTCTATGAGTTCCCTTGAAACTCCGGCGTTAAGGTTTACAATATCGAAAGATAGGAGCGTATCGGCGCTTTCGTTTAAATCGTCGTAAAAAAGAATCGAAATCCCCGCCTGAAACGGCGATATCGACGTCGCTTCTCCCGTTTTCGGCGCGTCTCGCGCGGGAACCGAACAAGACGACCAAATCGACGTTATATTTTACCGCGCGGTCGATTATTGATTTTAAAGCTTTGGGAGGGACGTTAAAATTCATAATTTCGTTTTGCGAATCGTAAAAAATATTAAAGTCTGCCGAGGCACTTCCCCGCTCCCCTGACGACGCATTCTATCGGGTTTCGCGCCGTTTTTACAATCATCTTAACGGAATTTGAGATAAGTTTATCTATTCCTCTTAACATGGCGGCGCCGCCTGAAAGAGTTATGCCTCTGTCGAGTATATCCGACGCGAGTTCCGGCGGGGTTTTTTCCAACGCGTCGCGAATCATATCGACGATTCTGTTTACGCAGTCTGAAAGAGCCTCCCGCGCTTCACCCGACGTGATTTCCACGTTTTTAGGAAGCCCGTCGCTTAAATTCCTGCCCCTTACGTTCATAGCGCCTTCCCCGTCGTAAGGGTACGCCGAGCCTATTTTTATTTTGACGTCCTCGGCGGTTCTCGAGCCTATTAAAAGATTGTGTTTTTTTCTTATGTAAGCGATAATCGCCTCGTCCATATCCGCGCCGCCTAAACGGATCGAGTTTGACGCCACTATATCGCCTAACGACAAAACGGCGACTTCGGACGTTCCCGCGCCTAAATCGACAATCATGCTGCCCACCGGGTCGCCTATGGGCAAATCGGCTCCTATCGCCGCCGCCATAGGAACGTCGATTAAACTCACGTATTTCGCTCCGGCGTTCCTCGCCGCCTCGTGAACCGCCCGTCTTTCAACCTCGGTAAGACCCGAGGGGATCGTGAGCATAACTCTCGCTCTGTTAAAAGGGGCGCTGCCGCAGGCTTTTTTGATGAGCGCCTTTAGCATATCGGCGGTCATCTCGTAATCGGCTATAACGCCGTTTTTTAAAGGGCTCTCGGCGGTTATCGAGCCGGGGGTTCTGCCTATCATTTTTTTGGCCTCGTTCCCCACGGCGACCACCTTATAAGGGGTTTTTCTTAAATCCATCGCGACGCACGACGGCTCTCTTAAAATTATGCCTTTGCCTTTAGCGTAAATAAACGTGTTGGAAGTGCCTAAATCTATGGCTATATCCTGTGAGAACAGCATAAAACGTCATCCTTTTAAGATTAAACGCGTCACGGACGCGGAAGTCTTAGATTAAAAACGCGGTTTTGCGCGGGTTTCGTTATCTAAAACCAATATCCAGGATAATTATAACTTTAAAATTGTGATATTACAATAGCAATAAACAAAAAATTTTAACTCGCGCAAACGGTAAATACTTACAAAAATAAAGCGCGGTAAAAAGTAAAAATTTAGTAAAATATAATATTGACTAATTTTAAATTAAGAATTAAAATTATGCTAGGTGGAACAAAGATGTTCGTTGATATCGTGGCTTTTTAGGCTATGTATCGGCGTTCTTTTTTTAACTTTAAATTCTCTATCTTAATAAAAACTTTAAGCGCTTAAAAAAATTAAAAAGAGATGATTTTATGCTGAAAGAAGGTCAAGTGCGAATACCTTCCGGCTGCGCTATTTCCTCTATATTTTCAAAAAAAGGTAAAAATATATGCGGCGACAGAATAGTTAAATCCATGAGCGTTATGCACGACCGCTCAAACGGTCTGGGCGCGGGTTACGCGGGTTACGGGATATATCCTCAATATAAAGATTATTACGCTTTTCATATTTTTTACGACAGCACAAAAGCCCGCGAGGAGTGCGAGCAATACCTTGAAAAGCATTTTGATATAATAAATTTGTCTAAAATCCCCGTTAAAAAAACTCCCACTATAACGGACGAGCCTCTTATATGGCGGTATTTTGTAGCGCCTCTTCCGACAAAACTCGCTGAAAGTCAACTTGAGGAAAAAGAGTTCGTCGTAAGATGCTCTATAAAAATCAACACAAAAATCGATGGAGCGTATATTTTTTCAAGCGGAAAAAATATGGGAGTGTTTAAGGCTGTGGGATACCCCGAGGATGTGGGCGAGTTCTACCGCCTCGACGAGTACGAAGGGTATTGCTGGACGGCGCACGGACGCTACCCTACCAACACCCCGGGATGGTGGGGAGGAGCGCACCCGTTCGCGATGCTCGATATGTCGGTCGTCCATAACGGCGAAATATCGTCATACGACGCGAACAGACGCTATATAGAGATGTTCGGCTACAAATGCACGCTTTTAACGGATACGGAAGTCATCACCTACATTATAGATTATTTAACGAGAAGAGAAAATCTCTCGATGGAGGAAACGGCCCAGATAATCGCCGCTCCGTTCTGGTCTACCATAAAGGACAAACCCCCTGAAGAGAGAGAGCGTTTAGAGTACCTGCGCGACACGTTCGCCAGTCTTTTGATAACGGGACCGTTTTCAATACTCGTGGGGTTTGACGGCGGTCTTATGGCTCTTAACGACAGACTTAAACTCCGCTCCATGGTAGTTGGCGAAAAAGACGATATGGTGTATATATCGAGCGAAGAATGCGCTATAAGGATAATCGAGCCGGAACTTGATAAATTATGGTCGCCTAAAGGCGGAGAGGCCGTGGTCGTAAGACTCGATAAAAACCGCGAACAGTAAGGTCTAAAGGATAATCTTACAGCGGCTTTACTTAAAACAAAACGCTTTAAAAAGGGTGTTTTTTATGGGAATCAATTACATATACCCTGAATTTGACGTTATTAGGGATCAAACAAGGTGCATAGCCTGCCGCGTATGCGAAAGGCAGTGCGCTAACGAGGTTCATTTTTTTGACGAGGAAACGGGGCTCATGACGTCCGACAACTCAAAATGCGTAGATTGTCACAGATGCGTAAGTCTTTGCCCGACGAGAGCGCTTCACATCGAAAAATCACGCCACACTTTTAGAGAAAACGCCAACTGGACGGGTGAAAAAATTACCGAAATATACCGTCAAGCGGAATCGGGCGGAGTTTTGCTCTCGTCTATGGGCAATCCTCAAAACGTTCCCGTCTATTGGGACAAAATGCTAATTAACGCGTCGCAAGTCACGAATCCCCCTATAGATCCTTTAAGAGAGCCTATGGAAACGAAAACGACGCTCGGCGCTAAACCTAAGAAAATAGAGCGCGACAAAGAGGGAAAAATTATCGATAACCGCTCGCCGAGGCTTATTTTAAAGACGCCTATAATGTTTTCGGCGATGTCCTACGGTTCTATTAGCTATAACGCCCATGAAAGCTTAGCGAGAGCCGCGTCGGAGCTTGGGATTTATTATAACACGGGCGAAGGCGGTCTTCATAAGGATTTCTATAAATACGGCGCCAACACGATAGTTCAAGTGGCGTCGGGAAGATTCGGCGTCCATAAGGATTATCTTGAAACCGCCGCCGCGATTGAAATTAAAATGGGCCAAGGGGCGAAACCCGGCATAGGAGGACATCTCCCCGGAACAAAAATCATCGGGGACGTATCGGCGACAAGGATGATACCCGAAGGGACGGACGCTATATCTCCCGCTCCGCACCATGATATTTACTCGATAGAAGATTTAAGGCAACTCGTTTTTTCGCTTAAAGAGGCGACAAGTTATAAAAAACCGATAATAGTAAAAATCGCCGCCGTTCACAATATAGCCGCTATAGCGAGCGGTATCGCGAGAAGCGGGGCGGACATAATAGCGATAGACGGCTTTAGGGGCGGGACGGGCGCCGCTCCCACAAGAATACGCGACAACGTGGGCATTCCCATAGAACTTGCCTTGGCGAGCGTCGACACGAGATTAAGAGAAGAAGGCATAAGAGGCGACGTCTCGCTTATCGCGGCGGGTTCCATAAGATGCGCGTCTGACGTGGTAAAAGCGATAGCCCTCGGCGCCGACGCGTGCTATATAGGGACGGGCGCGCTCATTGCCTTAGGATGTCACGTTTGCAGAACCTGCCACACGGGAAAGTGCAACTGGGGTATCGCCACTCAAAGAGAAGACCTGGTAAGAAGGCTTAATCCCGATATTGGCAGCAAAAGGCTCATAAATCTTATTAACGCCTGGGATCACGAAATAAAGGAAATCATGGGCGGAATGGGAATAAATTCCATTGAGGCTCTAAGGGGCAACAGACTGATGCTAAGAGGCGTTGGACTTACTGAAAAAGAACTTGAAATTTTAGGAATAATGCACGCCGGGGAATAAAACGCGGGGTATGATAATATGAAAAAAGTTTATGTCAATGAAAAATGGTGTCTTGCGTGCCATCTTTGCGAATATAACTGCGCTTTCGCAAACTCCGGTTTGTCCGATATGGCGAAATTGAAAGGCAGAAAAATTTTCCCTAATATACGCGTGGAGGAAGGCGATAAAATACGCTTCGCCGTAAATTGCCGCCACTGCGACGACCCTATATGCGTTAAAAGCTGTATTTCGGGCGCTTTATCAAAATCCCCTGAAGGCGTTGTAAAAATCGATAAGGACAAATGCGTAAACTGCTGCACTTGCGTGCTGGTTTGCCCTTACGGCTGCGTTTTGCCAGACGACGGCGGCGTTATCACCAAATGCGAACTTTGCACAAATAATTTAAAAGGAACGCCCGCCTGCGTGGAAGGCTGTCCTAATAACGCCATTGTGTTTACTGACGCATGACAAAAAATTTATTTCGCCTAAAATTAAAAAAATTCGATGTGATATTATGAAATATGTAATAATAGGAAACTCTGCCGCGGGCATAGGCGGAGTCGAAGGGATAAGACAAAAGGACGATTTCGGAAAAATCACAATTATATCCGATGAAAAATATCATACGTATTCACGTCCGTTGATTTCTTATCTTTTAGAAGGAAAAACCGATCTTCAAAAGATAAAATACAGACCGCTTGATTTTTATGAAAAAAACGGTTGCGAGTGTTTATTTGACGTAAAAGTTACGAAAATAGACGGCGAGATGAAATGCGTTACGCTCTCTGACGGGAAAGTCGTCCCTTACGACAAACTTTTGGTCGCGACCGGTTCAAGACCGTTTATACCGCCTTTTAAGGGCTTCGAAGAAGTTAAAAATAAATTTACGTTTATGTCGCTCGACGACGCTCTCGCGTTAAATAAGGCTGTAAAAAAGAGTTCTCGCGTTCTTATAGTCGGAGCGGGGCTGATAGGACTTAAATGCGCCGAAGGGATTTACGGAAAATGCAAGAGCATAACGGTCGTCGATCTTGCCCCGAAAGTCCTTCCGAGTATACTTGACGACGAGTCGTCTTGCATAGTAAAAAGTCATATAGAGAAACAGGGAGTTAAATTTATCCTCTCCGACAGCGTAAAAGAGTTCCGAGAAAATGAGGCTATTTTAGAAAGCGGCAAAAAAATTCAATTCGATATTTTAGTTATTTGCGTCGGCGTAAGACCAAACGTGTCTTTAGTGGAAGACGCGGGAGGAAAAGTAAACAGAGGGATAGCTATAAATGAAAAATGCGAAACGACTTTAGAAGACGTTTACGCGGCGGGCGACTGCGCTTTAAGCTATGATATTTCGTCGGAAAGCGAAAAAATTCTCGCCATACTGCCGGGAGCTTTCATGCAGGGCGAAACGGCGGGAATAAATATGGCGGGAGGAAATAAAACATACGATAACGCGATCCCCATGAACTCCATTGGATTTTGGGGACTTCACATAATAACGGCGGGATCTTACGATGGAGAGGAATATATAGAAAAAGACGGCTTAAATTATAAAAAACTCGTGACGAAAGACAATCTTTTAAAGGGATTTATATTGACGGGCGACATTAAAAGAGCCGGAATTTACACAAGACTTATAAGAGAGCGAACGCCTCTTGACTCTATAGACTGGGAAAACGTAAAAAAATCCCCGACGCTTATAGCCGCGGGAATAAACCCCAACGTCTAAAAGGAATGATATTATGATTATTACAGCGGGAAATATGCACTTTAAGGATCTCAATACGCTCGTCCGCGACAGTCACGATAAAGAGATTATTATCGACAAGTGCTATGGTCAAAGGTACATAGGGAGCGGTCTTTCGGGTAAGAACATAACGATAAACGGCACTCCCGGAAACGCTTTAGGCGCTTACCTAGACGGAGCAACCATAAATGTAAACGGAAACGCCCAGGACGCTATAGGCGACACCATGAACGAGGGAGAGATAGTTATAGCGGGCAGTTCAGGAGACGCCACGGGATACGCTATGCGCGGCGGTCAGATCTATGTAAAAAAGAACGCCGGTTACAGAGCCGGCATTCATATGAAGAGCTATAAGGATAAATCTCCCGTAATAGTGATAGGCGGTTCGGCGGGGTCGTTTTTAGGGGAATATCAAGCGGGAGGCAAAATACTCGTCTTAGGGATAGGCTCGGACGGAAAACCGCCCGTAGGTTATTTTTGCGGCACGGGGATGCACGGCGGAAAGATTCTTTTAAGGTGCGACTATCCTCCGGCGGATCTTCCAAAACAAGTGACGGTGACGGAAGCCTCAAAAAGCGCACTCGACGAGTTTGCGCCGTATATAGACGCGTTCTGCGATAAATTCGGCGAAAATCCCGTTTCGATTTACGACAGCAAATTCTATATTTTAGAGCCTAACACTTCCAATCCATATAAAAGGCTTTACACCGAAAATTGACGATTACAGTTAAATTGGCGGATTAAAACGTCGTCATTCTGTACAGTTCGGCGTAGATACCGTCTTTCTCAAGCAGGGACTCGTGAGTTCCCTGCTCTTTTATTTCGCCCTCGTCGACTACGGCTATTTCATCGGCGGTTTTTATCGTCGAAAGTCTGTGAGCCACGACTATCGTCGTCCTGCCTTCGCAAAGTTCGTCGAGCGACTCTTGAATTAAAGCCTCGGTCGTATTGTCGAGGGCGCTCGTCGCTTCGTCGAGTATAAGTATGGACGGGTTTTTAAGAAAAACTCTTGCGATACTAAGCCTTTGTTTCTGACCGCCTGAAAGTTTTACTCCTCTCTCGCCTATTACGGTGTCGTAACCTTTTTCAAGCGTCATTATGTAATCGTGAATATTGGCGCGTTTAGCGGCGGCTATTACGTCGTCCATGGAAGCGTCAAGTCTCGCGTAAAGGATATTTTCTTTTACGCTCGCGTTAAAAAGATATACGTCCTGTTGAACGATTCCAATGTTTTTTCTAAGAGAATTTAATGTTATATTGTGAATTTCTATTCCGTCTATTAAGATTTCGCCTTTTTCTGTATCGTAAAAATGCGGTATAAGGTGGCATATAGTCGTCTTCCCACCGCCGCTCGGACCTACCAAGGCAAACTTTTCGCCTTTTTTAATGTCGAGGCTAATGTTTTTAAGGACTTCTCTTCCCTCGTCGTAGCCGTATGAAACGTTTTTAAGCTCGATATGCCCTGAAACCTTGTCTATATCTTTAGCGCCCGGAGAGTCCTTTTCGGGTTCCGCGTCCATAATTTCAAGAAATCGTTCAAAACCCGTGACGCCGGTCTGAAACTGCTCCATAAATCCTATGAGCGTAGTTACGGGGTTAATAAATAAATTTATTGACACTATAAAAGCGGAGTAGTCGGCAAAATCAATCTTTCCGCCGTAGAGAAACAATCCCCCGGCTAACAGGACTATCACGTTAAAAGCGTCCGTTATAAAAGTCGTGGTCGAATGGAACTGACCCATGGCTTTGTACGCCTTTGTGCTGGCGTCCTCAAAATGGCGGTTGCCCTCCTCGAATTTTTCTTTCTCTTTTTCGGAGTTAGTGTAAGCCTTTGTCACTCTTATGCCGGATATGCTGCTTTCAAGGTCGGCGTTGATTTCAGCCGTCGCGATTCTCCTCGCCATAAAGGCAGACTTCATCTTTTTTCTCAACTTCCATGTGACGACGGCTAAGAGCGGGACGCATATAAAAATTATCATAGTTAGAGAGAAATTTATAGTGCATAAATAAGAAAACGACGTAATAATGGAAATTGACGAAATAAGAAGATTCTCAGGGCCGTGATGCGCAAGTTCGCTTATATCAAAGAGGTCGTTAGTCATCCTCGACATAATTTTTCCCGTTTCGTTGTTGTCGTAAAAGCTGTATGGAAGCGTCTGGAGGTGGGCGAACATATCGCGCCGCATCTGGGCTTGAATTTTTACGCCCATTACATGACCTTTGTACTGTATAAAATAATTCAGCCACATTCTCAGAAAATAAAGTCCCAGTAAAAGAAGCGCGAACGTTATAATTAAACCATACTCTTCATTGGGGATAAAATCGTTTAACATTTTTCTTAAAAGAATCGGGTAAAATATGGCTATTGTCGAAACGAGAAACGACGCGCCCATATCAAGAGCGAAAATGACCTTATGAGGTTTATAATACGCCATAAATTTCTTAAACATAAAATCATTCCTCCTATATGAAAGACATTGAACATTAGGATATAAAACAGATAGTTTTTGTTGTGACGACCGAACAACAGGTATAGGGTAAGGGTTAGTACAGCGGATAGATTATAATAATTATAAAACAGGCGGTTAAATCCCCGAAAGCAAAAACTTTCGGGGATTTTAAGTTATAATATTAACGAAAATAGCGCGGCTCTTTTAAAAAGACGAAATTTAAAAGACTGTAGCAGCGGCTTTAAGGATTCGGCGAAAATTTAACTTTGCGCCGAAATGTATTTGTAAAAATAATCTCAAAAGCCTTATGCGATTTTATCTCAGCTTATTTTTGAACAAGCTCTATAATGCACATCTCAGCCGCGTCTCCCCTTCTGGGACCGGTTCTGATAATACGGCAGTAGCCGCCGTTTACGTCTTGATACCTGGGGGCAATCTCGTCAAAAAGCTTTTTAACGACGTCCTCTTTTGTGACAAAGCCTAACGCCTGCCTGTAATTATGAAGATTATTCTCTTTAGCGAGAGTAATCATCTTTTCCGTAGCAGAACGGACGTCTTTAGCTCTCGTAACAGTGGTTTCTATTTTACCTTTTTCAAGAAGGTATGTAACCATCGCTCTGAGCATAGCTTTTCGCGAATCGGACGCTCTGCCGAGTTTCCTTGTTCCGGGCATAAAAACACTCCCTTTTTTTGATTGTATGCAGCGCGTTCGTCCGCTTTAAAGAGTTAAAATTAACTCGCCTTCGCGGACTTACTCGTCGTCATGTCTTAAGGAAAGACCTAAAGAATTGAGCTTGGCTATTACCTCGTCAAGAGATTTGCGCCCTAAGTTCCTGACTCTCATCATTTCCTCTTCGCTCTTCTCGATAAGATCCTCCACTTTATGAATGTTGGCTCTTTTTAAGCAGTTGAATGAACGGACCGAGAGATCAAGCTCTTCTACCGTCATTTCTAAAATCTGAGCTTTGTTGTCCTCGTCTTTTTCAATCATGACCTCGGTGGACGCGGCCTCCTCGGAAAGATTGATAAAGAGTCCTAAATGATCGCTTAAAATCTTAGCGGCTAAAGACACCGCGTCTTTAGCGGAAATAGTGCCGTTAGTCCAAACTTCAAGCGAAAGTTTATCGTAGTCGGTAACGTCGCCTACGCGGGCGTTTTCGACGGTGTAGTTTACTTTTAAGACGGGCGTATAAATTGAATCTATCGCTATAACGCCTATTACGGGATCCATAAGCTTTTTGTTTCTTTCAGCCGAAACATAGCCCCTGCCGCTGTCCGCCGTAAGTTCCATGCGAACATGAGCGTCTTCGTTAAGCGTCGCGATATGAAGTTGCGGATTGAGGATTTCCACTTCGGAATCGGCCTGTATATCGTCGGCTGTGATTTCCCCTTCGCCGCTTTTTTCGATATACATGGTCTTAGGACCGGAACCGTGAATTTTAAGGATTACGTTTTTTAAATTCAAGACGATTTCGGTAACGTCTTCCTGAACGCCTTCTATAGTGGAGAACTCGTGGAGAACTCCCTCGATATTAACCGACGTAATGGCGTACCCGGGAAGAGATGACAAAAGGATTCGTCTTAAACTGTTGCCGAGCGTCGTACCGTAGCCCCTTTCAAGAGGTTCCGCGACAAACTTGCCGTAAGTACCGTCCGGCGCAAGATCAACAGATTCGATTCCGGGCTTCTCAATACCTATCATTCAAAACACTCCTTTTTTATTTCCCCCGGATATTCTAAAGCTAAAATCTCGGCGTAATAAAGCTGTTTTCGCTTTAAGGGATAACCTCTGCCTCAATTTTAATAAACTTAGGTAACGCGACGTCAACTCCCGCTTTGAACGGAAATTAACGAAAACGCATGAGTTGGATCGTAGCTTTAAAAATCTCCGGATTGCCTGCGATAACGGATAATCAGCGCGAATAGAACTCGACGATAAGATGCTCCTCAACGGGAACTTCTATTTGATCTCGCGCGGGAAGATCAAGTATCTTCGCGGTGTAGTTGTCGCCTGTTTCAAGCCATGCCGGCGTAGCGCCTGTTTTTTCGAGGATCGCTTTGAACTTTTCGCCGTCAAGACTGCTCTTTTTAATGGAGAGAGTGTCTCCGGCTTTGCAAAGATATGATGGAATGTCGACTCTTTTGCCGTTTACAAGGTAATGCCCGTGAGTCACAAGCTGCCTTGCCTCGGCGCGCGACGACGCCCAGCCTAATGAATAAACGATATTGTCAAGACGGCTCTCGCATATGCGGAGAAGATTTTCACCCGTAACGCCCGCCTGGCGAACCGCCATAAGGTAATATTTGTGGAACTGGCTCTCGTTTAAGCCGTAAAAACGCCTTGCGGTCTGCTTTGCGCGCAGCTGAAGACCATACTCGGTGAGTTTTTTACGTCCCTGACCATGCTGTCCGGGAGCGTAACTGCGACGTTCAAACGCGCATTTAGGGCTTGTGCATCTTTCGCCTTTTAAAAAGAGTTTCTTGCCCTCTCTGCGGCACAGTTTGCATACCGCGTCGGTATATCTTGCCATGAAAAATTAACACCTCCGATATTGGACTTATTTATGAACCTCACATTTTAATTGTAAGTTTGAAGTTTAAAAATACGTTTAAAACGAGAAAATTCTTAAGTCCTTAACTTTAGCAAAATTTGGGCTGCTATAAATCCGCGTTCGCTAAAGCGTAAATCTTAAACGCGGCTTAATAAGGCGTATATTTACGCCCCTTGCCGTAAAAAATCTAAATTTAATTAAACGCGTCTTCTCTTGGGCGGACGGCAGCCGTTATGGGGAATCGGGGTCACGTCTTTAATCATACTGACCTCAAGTCCCGCCGTCTGAAGCGCTCTGATGGCCGCTTCTCTTCCTTGACCCGGACCTTTTACATAGACGTCTACCGTTTTCATACCGTGATCGATAGCCGCCTTCGCCGCCGTTTCAGCCGCTGTTTGAGCCGCGAAGGGAGTTGACTTCCTTGAACCCCTGAAGCCCATTTCGCCGGCGCTTGCCCATGATACGGCGTTGCCCTGAGTATCGGTAATAGTAACGATCGTATTATTGAAAGTGGACTGGATATGAGCCGACCCGCGCTCGATATTTTTACGCTCGCGGCGTTTGCGCGTAGCGCCCTTTCTGGCGGTTGGTTTTGTAGCCATACTATTCCCTCCCTATTATTTCTTCTTGTTGGCTATCGTCTTCTTAGGACCTTTACGCGTGCGGGCGTTTGTCTTTGAACGCTGCCCTCTTACGGGAAGACCCTTTCTGTGGCGGACGCCGCGATAGCATCCGATTTCGACGAGCCTTTTTATATCGAACGCCGTTTCTCTTCTTAAATCGCCCTCTACTTTAACATTGTGGTCGATGTACTCACGGAGTTTTGAAACGTCGTCCTCGGTTAAATCTTTAACTCTTGTGTCGGGATTTATGCCTGTTGCCTTAATAATGTCGTCCGCGGTCTTGCGGCCTATACCGTATATGTATGTAAGACCGATTTCAATTCTCTTCTCTCTTGGAAGATCAACGCCGGAAATTCGCGCCATTTGTCAGTTGCACCTCCATTACGGTTTATAATCATCAGCCCTGACGCTGCTTATGCTTGGGGTTTTCGCATATGACCATGACTTTCCCCTTGCGTTTGATGATTTTGCACTTCTCGCAAATTTTCTTTACAGAAGGTCTGACTTTCATTGTTTTACCTCCTTAAGTTAGCTGTTTACTTTGATCGCCATGTGATACGACCTTTTGTAAGATCGTAAGGCGACATATCGATTGTTACATGATCGCCGGGAAGTATCCTTATATAGTTCATCCTGAGTTTGCCGGATATTGTAGCGATGATCGTGCGACCGTTTTCAAGCTCTACTTTGAAAGTCGCGTTCGGAAGAGCCTCAAGAACCTTACCCGTAACTTCGATCATATCTTGTTTCGACATACTGTTTTACCTCCCTCGCCGTGGTTTTGAATACTGTTCAAAGCCCGTCTTAAAGCGCGGTTCGTCGCTGTTTCGTCATCGGTAAGCGTATATTTTGTAAGCGCCAAATGAATAGGGTTTTTCTTCTTTGGCCTTTCAAGCGGTCTTTCCTTACCGTCACAAACAAAAATGAATCCGTCCGCCACATCTGTGACAACAAGGAAATACCCCTTGTCCCTTCCGGATTTTGAAACAACGACACGTCCGACTTCAAATTCCATATCGAACCTCATAGAGGAAGAGTGAGTATCTCGCACTCGCCGTCTTTGGTGATGGCGACTGTATGCTCAAAATGAGCCGACAGCGAACCGTCTTTTGTGACTACCGTCCAGCCGTCTTTAAGCGAAGACACTTCAAACGTTCCCTCGTTAATCATAGGCTCTACAGCTATCGTCATGCCCGGCAGCAAACGGACGCCTCTGCCCGCGCTGCCAAAATTCGGAACAGACGGATCTTCATGAAGTTCCCTTCCCACGCCGTGACCTACATAGTCGCGCACGACTGAAAACCCCCGTTCCTCGCAATACGTCTGCACCGCGTAACCTATATCGCCGACTCTGTTGCCCGCGACAGCCTGTTTGAGCCCTACGTAAAGAGACTCTCTCGTCGTGTCGATCAGCCGCTGTGCCGCGTCGGAAATCTTCCCCACGGCAAATGTGGCAGCATTGTCGCCGTTGTAGCCGTTCTTGGCGGCGCCAAGGTCGATACTGACTATATCGCCCTCTTTAAGTATTCTCTTTTTAGAGGGAATACCGTGTATTACTTCGTTGTTTATCGAAACGCACGCGGTCGCGGGAAAACCGTAAAGCCCTAAGAAATTGGGTATCGCGTCTTGGCTTTCGATGTATTTCCTCGCCGCGAGATCAATATCATAAGTAGACGCTCCGGGACGCGCCGCCTCGCCCGCAACTTTAAGAGCCATGGCGGAAATCCTGCCCGCTTCACGCATAAGATCTATTTCCCTTTGCGTTTTAAGCGATACCATGCTTAGTCCTCCAGCGCCTTAAAGGTAAGCGACGTCGTGTCGTCTATACTCTCCTGACCCTCCACCACGCGCAATTTCCCGGTTTTACGGTAGTAGCTTATTAAAGGTTCCGTTTCGCTGTGGTAGACTTTAAGTCTTTTAAGGACTGTTTCGGGAGCGTCGTCTTGTCGTCTTATTAGAGGCGAGCCGCACAAATCGCACAAATCGCCGCTCTTCGGTTTGTTGTATTTGATGTGATATGACGCGCCGCACTTTGAGCAAACTCTCCTGCCGGACATCCTTTTGACTATAACGTCGTCCGGCGCTTCCAAATCGATAACTCTGTCTATGGATATTCCCATTTTATCCAGAGCTTCCGCCTGCGGGATAGTCCTCGGAAATCCATCGAGAATAAAGCCGTTTTCACAATCTTTTGACGAAAGTCTTTCTTCTATAATACCGATAACGACCTCGTCGGGGACAAGTTTCCCGTTTTCAGTGTATTCGCGGGCTTTAAGACCCGATTCCGTGCCGTTTTTAATGGCCTCGCGGATAATATTGCCTGTGGATATAGTGGGTATCGAGAGTTTTTTAGCTACTTTTTCAGCTTGGGTACCTTTGCCCGCTCCGGGCGCGCCTAAAAAGATAATATTCACTTTCGCTTTATAAGGCGGGGAAGCGGAATCTCCCCCGCCGTCCTTTCCTAAGATTTACGGAAAATTTACGATAAAACGTTTAAAAGCTTAATCAAGGAAGCCTTTGTAATGGCGCATCATCATCTGGCTTTCAAGCTGCTGTACCGTTTCGAGCGCGACGCCGACAAGAATTATTACCGACGTGCCGCCTAAAGAAATCGAAACGCCCGTTTCTTTTCCGAGACCGTTTACGCAAATAAGCGTTGTGATCTGCGAATAGAGTATTGGGAAAAGAGCTACGACGCTTATGAGAAGAGCGCCTAAGAGAACAATCTTCGAAATAACCTTCGCTATGTAGTCGGACGTGGGTCTTCCGCTGCGGATACCGGGAATCGTGCCGCTGTTTTTAGCCAAGTTGTTCGCCATTTCTATGGGATTGTACTGGATTGAAGAATAGAAATAAGCGAAGAATATAATCAGAACGAAATAAATTATCGAGTACGCCCAATGCTCCGGTGAAAAGACACTGAAAAACTTGTCCCAGAAACCGCCTTCTTTAGGCGTAACGAACATTTCGATCGTAGCGGGAAGAGAGAGAATGGAACTTGCGAAGATTATGGGCAGAACGCCCGACATATTGACTTTAATCGGGATATTGGAGTTCTGACCGCCGTACATCTTGCGTCCTACGACGCGTTTTGTGTACTGAACGGGAATCCTTCTCTCGGCGCCGTCCATCCAAACTATGAATATAACGAGGAGAAGGACACAGACGACGGCTATCGGTACGAGAGCGTAGTAAACGCCGCCGAAATTCATATAGCTGTAAAGCTGACCTATGTATGTGGGTATTCTTGAAACGATACCCGCGAATAAGAGTATGGATATTCCGTTGCCGATACCTTTATCGTTAATTTGCTCGCCCAGCCACATTGTTAAAGCCGTTCCCGCCGTGAGAACGAGGATTATTGTAATAGCCTGAAAAACTTCGCCGAATGTGGAAGTCGTAGTGGATAACGCGCTTTGACTCCTTAAGAACACATAGTACGCGACGGCTTGCAAAAGAGCTAAACCGACCGCCGTGTATCTTGTAATTGCGGCTATTTTCTTACGACCTTCCTCGCCCTCTTTAGAAAGTCTTTCGAGCGGGGGAATAGCCACTGTTAAAAGCTGAATGATAATTGATGAATTTATGTACGGTGTGATTGACATCGCAAAAATCGTGCCGTAGTTAAACGCGTTGCCCGAAATCATATTGATGTAATCAAAGAATGTCGCTGAAGAACCGGTCGTAGCGCCTAAAAGCCCGTCCGGCCCTATGCTGAGGAACGGGACAGGTATCGCCGCGCCAAGCCTGAATATCAGGATAATCATAGCTGTGAAAAGTATCTTTTTCCTGATTTCAGGGATTCTCCAGGCATTTCTGATTGTCTGAATCATTTTGCACACGCTCCTTCGTGTATCGGATAATCCGAATCAGATTACGCGGCGACGTTAAACGGTTTCCGCCCTGCCGCCCGCCGCTTCGATCTTCTCTTTAGCGCCGGCTGAAAAAGCGTTAGCCTTAACCGTAAGTTTTTTTGTTAACTCGCCGTTTCCCAGAACTTTAACGCCGTCGAGTCTGTCTTTCACAAGACCCGAACTGATAAGAGCGTCTATGTCAACGACAGAACCGTCGGGAAATCTCTCTCCTATAGCGGAAACGTTGACTATAGCGATCTCTTTAGCGAAAATATTATTAAAGCCTCTTTTAGGTACGCGCCTTTGAAGGGGCATCTGTCCTCCTTCAAAACCGGGGCGAACGCCTCCTCCGGAACGGGCTTTTTGACCTTTATGCCCTTTGCCGGCGGTCTTGCCCTGACCGGAAGCGGGACCGCGTCCTATGCGCTTAACGGGTCTGTTTGAACCGGCGGCGGGAGATAAATCATTTAATTTCATGATCCCATTGTCCTTTCATTATATTTCTGAAACTTCGATAAGATGAGAAACTTTCTTTATCTTGCCGAGAGTCTGCGGGTTGTTCGGCTGAACAGCCTCATCGCCGATTTTGCGAAGTCCTAACGCGTAAACGGTGGCAACTTGGTCCTTTTTACTGCCAATAAGGCTTCTTACAAGTTTAACTTTTAAATCCGCCATACCGTCCACTCCTTAACCTGTAATTTCTTTAACGGTTTTGCCTCTCGTCGCCGCGACCGTTTCAGCCGAGCGCAACTGAGACAAACCTTGTATAGTCGCTCTTACAACGTTGCAGGGGTTGTTGGAGCGAAGAGCTTTTGTACGAACGTCTTTGATTCCGACCGTCTCGACAACGGCGCGGACGGGACCTCCGGCGATAACTCCGGTGCCGGGCGCCGCCGGTTTTAAGAGGACTACTCCGGCCCCAAATTTTCCTATAACTTCGTGATCTATAGTAGAGCCCTTAAGAGGTATCGTCATAAGGTTCTTCTTAGCGTCTTCTATACCTTTGCGGATAGCGTCGGGAACTTCGCCCGATTTGCCAAGACCGAAACCTATAGTACCCTTTTGATCTCCTACTACCACTAAGGCGGAAAATTTCATTATGCGGCCGCCTTTAACGGTTTTTGATACGCGGTTGATGGCGACGACTCTTTCCTGAAGTTCTTCGTTTTCCTGCTTTTCAAACTTAGCCAAAAGTGTTTCCTCCTTATTAGAAATCAAGTCCGCCTTCGCGCGCACCTTCCGCAAGGCTTGCAACGCGTCCGTGATAAATATAACCGCCGCGGTCGAATACGCATTCTTTTATGCCTTTTTGGACGGCGCGTTCGGCTATCTTTTTGCCTACCTGCTTAGCCGCGTCCTGATTGCCGCCGTATTCGGTAAATTCTTTTTCGACTGTGGAGGCGGAAACGAGAGTCACGCCCTTGTCGTCGTCTATTAACTGCGCGTAAATGTTCTTGAGGGAGCGGAATACATTAAGACGCGGACATTCTGCCGTGCCGTAAACCTTCCCGCGAACTCTTTTATGACGTTTTAAACGCGCCTGCTTTGTATCGGGTCTGTTTACCATTTAATATTCACTCCTTTATTTGCCGCCCTTGCCGGCTTTTCCTTCTTTGCGCCTTACGTGTTCGTCGGCGTATCTAATGCCTTTGCCTTTGTAAGGTTCCGGCGGACGAACTTTTCTGACCTCCGAGGCGAACTGCCCCACCTGCTGTTTATCAGGTCCCGATATTACGACCTGATTGGGAGCGGGAACGGCGATTGTGATCCCCTCGGGAGGAGCTAAAGTCACGTTGTGAGAATAGCCCACCGTAAGAACAAGGTTTTTGCCCTGCATCGCGGCGCGGTATCCTATGCCGACTATCTCAAGACTCTTGCTGTAGCCCGTGTGAACGCCTACGACCATATTGGATATGAGCGTGCGCGTAAGACCGTGGAGGGCTTTATTTTCTTTTTCGTCGTTGGGACGCGTGACGTTTATGACGTCTCCGTCTTTGGCGACGCCGATATTTTTATTGAACGTTCCAGTAAGAGCGCCTTTAGGACCTTTCACGGTGACTGTGTTTCCGTCGATTGTGACGTCAACTCCGGCCGGAACGGGAATTGGCTTTCTGCCTATTCTTGACATCCCTTTATACCCCCTTACCAGACATACGCGAGGACTTCGCCGCCGACGTTGGCTTTGCGGGCGTCCTTATCGGTCATAATACCTTTATTTGTGGAAATTATCGCTATGCCGAGACCTTTTATGACTCTGGGCATATTCTCGACGTCGGTATAAATACGCAAACCGGGCTTGGACACTCTGCGAATACCCATAATAGTGGGCGTTTTATTAGGACCGTATTTGAGAGTTATCTCGATAACGCCTTGTTTGTCGTCCTCAATTACCCTGTAGCTCTTGACGTAGCCCTCGTCGACTAAGATTTGGGCTATAGCCTTTTTTACGTTGGACGCGGGAACCGTCACTTTGTTGTGCTTCGCGGATACGGCGTTCCTGATCCTTGTAAGCATATCTGCGACAGAATCGGTGATTTGCATTGAACAGTCCTCCTTACCAGCTCGCTTTTTTTACCCCGGGGATCTGACCCGCGTGAGCGAGTTCCCTGAAGCATATACGGCATACTCCGTATTTACGAAGATACGCGTGGGGTCTGCCGCAAATTTTACATCTGTTGTGCTGCCTTGTGGAATATTTGGCGGGAGCGGCCGCTCTGACCTTTTGTGACGTCTTTGCCATTTTTACCCCTCCTTTATCTTGCAAACGGAGCGCCCATAAGCGATAAAAGCTCGCGGGCTTCTTCGTCCGTAGGCGCGGTCGTGACTATGCAAATATCCATGCCGCGCACTTTGTCTATTTTGTCGTATTCGATTTCGGGAAATATGAGCTGTTCTTTAACGCCCATGGAATAATTGCCCCTGCCGTCGAATGAGTTTGGATTTATCCCTCTGAAGTCGCGAACTCTTGGGAGAGCCAAATTAAAGAATCGGTCGAGAAACTCGTACATTTTGTCGCCCCTTAAAGTGACTTTAACGCCGTTAGGAGAGCCTTCGCGGAGTTTAAAGTTAGCGACTGATTTTTTAGCGTTGCAGACGACTGGTCTTTGACCTGTGATAAGCCCCAAGTCGTGAACCGCCGCGTCTATAGCCTTAGGGTTCTCTCTCGCTTCGCCGACCCCGATATTGACGACGATTTTATCGATTTTCGGAATTTGCATGACGCTCTTGTAGTTGAATTTTTTCATAAGAGCGGGAGCAACTTCGGTTTTGTACATATCTTTAAGTCTTGCCATTTAAACGCTCCTCCTTACTACTCAAACTTAGCGCCGCAATCGGCTTTTTTGCAAACTCGCATTTTCTTGCCTTTTTCGTCGATTATATGACCGACCCTCGTAGGTCTGCCGCATTTAGGGCAAATGAGCTGAACTTTATCGGCGTAAAGAGCGCTCTCGGCTTTAATTATGCCGCCGGCTTCGCCCATTTTATGGGGTTTTACGTGCTTTGAAACGATATTTACGCCTTCGACTATAACTTTGCCCTCTTTAGGGCTCACTTCAAGAATCTTGCCCTGTTTGCCGCGGTCTTTACCGTTTATTACGACGACTCTGTCGCCGGATTTAACGTGAACTTTACTCATTATTGTACCTCCCGATTACAGAACTTCAGGCGCGAGGCTCAAAATTTTGCCGTAATCGCGGTCGCGGAGTTCTCTCGCCACAGGTCCAAAAATACGCGTGCCTCTCGGGTTCTTGTCGTCTCTGATGATGACGGCCGCGTTTTCGTCGAAACGGATATACGTGCCGTCTTCGCGGCGAACGCCTTTAGCCGAGCGGACTACTACGGCCTTAACGACTTCGCCTTTCTTTACAACGCCGCCGGGCGTAGCTTTTTTAACGGAAGCGACGACGACGTCGCCTATATTCGCGTACTTTCTGCCGGTGCCGCCTAAAACACGAATGCACATGAGTTCCTTAGCGCCCGTGTTGTCGGCAACCTTAAGAAGCGTTTGCTGTTGTACCATTGGTCGCCCTCCTTATTTGGCTTTCTCGATGATTTCAACGACGCGCCATCTCTTATCTTTGGAGAGGGGACGCGTTTCCATCACTTTAACACGGTCGCCTACGCCGCATTCGTTGTTCTCGTCGTGGGCTTTTAATTTGATTGTGCGGTTGACGATCTTTTTATAAAGCGGATGTCTTACGCGGTCTTTAACGGATACGACTACGGTTTTGTCCATTTTATCGCTCGTGACCGTTCCGACGCGGGTTTTTCTTAAGTTTCTATCCATTTATTGTAACCTCCGTCTTATCACGCGTCTTTGCCGTTTAACTCGGCTTCGCGCTGAATCGTGAGGACTCTCGCGATGTCTTTTTTGACGGCGCTTATGCGCGTAGGGTTATCAAGCTGATTGATGGCTTGCTGGAAGCGCAGCTTAAAAAGCTCGTCCTTTAATTCAAGAAGCTTGGCGTCCAACTCCTCCGCGGACAATTTTCTGATTTCTGCGGCTTTCATTCTAAGTCACCACCCTGTTCTTCCTTAGTTACAAACTTGCACTTTATGGGGAGCTTATTTGCGGCGAGACGCATGGCCTCGCGGGCGACGGACTCGTCGACTCCGGCTATTTCAAACATAACTCTTCCCGGTTTCACAACCGCTACCCAGTATTCGGGCGAACCTTTACCTGAACCCATTCGAGTTTCAGCGGGTTTTTCGGTAATAGGCTTGTCAGGGAATATTTTAATCCAAACCTGCCCGCCTCTTTTTGTATATCTCGTCATAGCGATACGGGCGGCTTCTATCTGGTTAGAGGTAATCCAGGCGGGTTCAAGCGCCTGAAGCCCGTAATCGCCGTAGTTGACTTTAGTACCGCGGGTTGCCTTGCCTTTTAGGCGACCTCTTTGCACTCTGCGATATTTAACGCGCTTTGGCAGTAACATATCAAGCCCTCTCCTTCCTGTTGTTCACCCTGCGGGCGTCGCGGAGAACTTCTCCTCTGTAGATCCACACTTTAACGCCTATACGACCGTATGTGGTCTTTGCCTCGGCGAAACCGTAGTCTATATCGGCGCGGATAGTCTGAAGGGGAATAGTGCCTTCGTGATAAGTTTCGGAACGGGCGATTTCAGCGCCGCCCAATCTGCCGCTTACTTGGGTTTTAATGCCCCTCGCGCCTAATTTCATTGTTCTGCCGATAGCCTGCTTTAAAGCGCGGCGGAACGACACGCGTCTTTCAAGCTGACCCGCTATATTCTCGGCCACAAGTTGAGCGTTAGCGTCGGGCTGCTTTATTTCCACAATGTTAATGTAAACGTCTTTTTTGCCGCCTAAGAGAGCTTTGCATTTGGCTTTGAGTTTTTCAATCTCGGCGCCGCCCCTGCCTATAACCATGCCGGGTCTCGCGCAATGAATGTTTATGCGAACTCTTTTAGGATCTCTTTCGATTTCGACTTTAGGAACGCCGGCGGGAGAAAGCGCCTTCAAAAGGTATTTACGAAGGTTATAGTCCTCTATAAGGTTTGCGCCAAAATTCTTTTTATCGGCGTACCAGCGGGATTCCCAGTCTTTTATAACTCCGATTCTTAAACCGGTAGGATTGATTTTCTGTCCCATATTATGAAATGCTGCCTCCCCGATTAATCTTCCATCTCTTTAAGAACTATAGTGACGTGCGACGTCTTTTTGTTGATTCTGTATGCGCGACCTTTGGCTCTCGGTCTTATTCTCTTGAGCGTAGCCCCTTGACCAAGTTCGCACCTTGCGACGTAAAGTCTTGAAACGTCCATATCAAAATTGTTCTCAGCGTTTGCCATAGCGGATTTGAGAAGTTTTGAAAGCGGCTCGCACGCGGCTTTAGGCGTGAACTTGAGGATAGCCATGGCCTCGGCGGCGGGTTTATTCCTGATAAGATCGAGCGCGACTTGAACTTTGCGGGGCGCTATTCGCACATATGTGGCTTTTGCGTATGCTTCCATTATTAACTCCTCCCTACTTTCCGTTGTTAGAGGTCTTGGATCCCGCGTGACCCCTGAATGTCCTTGTGGGAGCGAACTCGCCTAATTTGTGACCTACCATGTCTTCGGTAATGTAGACGGGAACGTGCTTTCTTCCGTCGTGAACGGCGAACGTATGACCGACAAAATCAGGGAATATAGTTGAAGCTCTGCTCCATGTTTTAAGAACTATTTTTTCACCGGATTCGTTCATTTTACGGACCCTCTCTAAGAGCTTAGGCTCTACGAACGGTCCTTTTTTAACACTTCTGCCCATTATAAATAGCTCCTTTTCCTATCATTTGTCGTTAGCGCGTCTGACTATAAGCTTGTCTGAGCGTTTAAACTTCTTACGCGTCTTGTATCCTAAAGCGGGCTTGCCCCAAGGCGTTACCGGTCCCGGACGACCTATCGGAGCCTTTCCCTCGCCGCCGCCGTGCGGGTGATCGTTGGGGTTCATAACGGAACCTCTGACGGTGGGACGGATTCCAAGGTGGCGCGTGCGTCCGGCTTTTCCTATTTTAACGTTTTCGTGATCCTGGTTGCCGACTGTCCCGATGGTAGCCTTGCAGGCGGCGGGTACGTTGCGGAGTTCGCCCGACGGAAGCCTTAGAAGGGCGTAACCGTTCTCTTTAGCCATGAGCTGAGCCGCGTTGCCTGCCGCTCTCGCCAACTGGCCGCCCCTTCCGGGGTAAAGCTCCACATTGTGGATAAACGTGCCGGTGGGGATATTTGAAAGAGGAAGGGCGTTGCCGACTTTAATGTCCGCGTCGGGACCCGATATTACGGCGTCGCCGACTTTTAAGCCTTCGGGGGCTATGATGTAGGATTTTACGCCGTCCTCGTACTCGACAAGAGCTATATTCGCCGAGCGGTTAGGATCGTATTCTATCGTTTTGACGGTAGCCGGCATGTTTATTCTATCTCTTTTAAAATCGATTATGCGATATTTTTTACGGTTGCCGCCGCCTTTATGACGAACTGTTATTCTGCCGTTGTTATTGCGTCCCGCGTGCTTTTTAACGGGAGATAAAAGACTTCTTTCAGGACCGTTTTTGGAAAGACCGGAATAATCCGTAACGGACATATTCCTGCGACCGTTTGAAGTCGGATTGTAGACTTTGATAGCCAAGTTAAAGTCACTGCCTTTCTTGCCCGTAGGCATATTTACCGAGCGGTTTAGCGACCGGCAAGCCATACGTCGCCGCCCGGGTTAGCGTTAATTTTAATACATTCCGTCAAAGAACTCGATTGTTTTGGAGTCTTCGGTTATAGTGACTATAGCCTTTTTCCAGTTGGGCTTATAGCCTGTGTAACGACCGTAAGTGCGTTTATGACCTTTTACGTTCATCGTGTTGACTTTTTTGACTTTAATGCCGAAAAGCTTCTCGCACGCTCTCGCGACGTCGATTTTAGTAGCGTCGGGAGCTACTTTAAAGGCGTATTTTCTTTCGGCGACTTCCGCCATGCTCTCTTCTGTGATGACCGGGCGGATTATAATATCTTCTGCGGCTTTCATTATTGATATACCTCCTCGATCTTTGCGACAGATTCTTTAAGAAGAACCATTTTGTCGCAGTTTAACATATCGTATACGTTAAGAGTGTTTACTAAAGAAATCTTTACGCCTTCGATATTTCTCGCGCTCTTGTAAAGGACGTCGTCTTTTTCCGGGACGACTATAAGGGTCTTTTTGCCCGCGCCTATAGCGGAAAGGACTTTAGCGGCCTCTTTTGTTTTGATTTCTTCTAAACCGAACGAATCGAGAACTATAAGTTCGCCGTCTAAGTATTTTGAGGAGAAAGCGGACTTCATACCGAGTCTTCTGACTTTTTTGTTAATGGTATATCTGTAGCTCCTGGGTTTAGGACCTAAAGCCACGCCGCCGTGGCGCCACTGGGGAGCTCTCGTAGAGCCTTGACGCGCTCTGCCCGTGCCTTTTTGTCTCCAGGGCTTTTTGCCGCCGCCGCTGACTTCCGTTCTTGTGAGAGTGGACTGCGTGCCGCTGCGCCTGTTGGCTAGATAATTCACGACGCAAGCGTGCATGACGGGGATATTAGGCTCTATCGAAAAAATATCGTCGCTTAAAGCGATTTCTTCAGTCTCTTCGCCTTTATTGTTAAGTACTTTAATATCAGCCATTGTGTTGCCTCCCTACGCTTTCTTTTTAGCGTCCGCTATAACGACGTACCCGCCCTTGGGACCGGGAATCGCGCCTTTTACGGCGATTAAGTTGTTTTCAGCGTCCACTTTAACGACGTCAAGGTTTTGTATTGTAACTCTCTCGCAACCTAAATGACCGGCGAGTTTTTTGCCCTTATAAACTCTGGAAGGGTCGGAACACGCGCCTAAAGATCCCGCGTGCCTCGCGACGGGACCTGAACCGTGAGTTTCTTTAAGTCTACCGAAATTCCATCTTTTGATGACGCCCGCCGTACCTTTACCTTTGCTCCTGCCCGTGACGTCGACTTTATCGCCCGCCGAGAAAACGTCGGCTTTGACAACCGAACCTACTTCAAACCCCGACGTGTCTGAGAACTTAAACTCGCGAAGAACTTTTTGAGGACCTACGTCGGCTTTCGCGAAATGACCTTTTAGAGGTTTTTTGACGCGCTGCTGCTTTTGAGGATCAAAGCCCAACTGAACGGCGTCGTAGCCGTCTTTGTCGGCGGTCTTCTTCTGGACTACGGGGCAGGGACCGGCTTCCACGACCGTAACGGGAACAACCGCGCCGTCTTCGCCGAAAATCTGCGTCATGCCGATTTTTCTGCCTATTATGCCTTTTTGCATATTTTTCACTCCTGTCAGATTATTGGTTGACTAAAAGCCAACATGAACTGTGGATAAGTTTAAAAAACTTTAAATTACAATTTGATTTCTATATCTACGCCGGCGGGAAGTTCAAGGTTTGTAAGCGCCTCGACGGTTTTGTTTGAAGGTCTTAATATGTCGATAAGCCTTTTATGCGTGCGCTGTTCAAACTGCTCGCGGGAGTCTTTGTATTTGTGGACGGCGCGGAGAATTGTGACAATCTCTTTCTCTGTGGGAAGAGGAACGGGACCTGAAACTTGCGCTCCCGTGCGCTTCGCCGTTTCGACAATCCTTTCCGCCGCTTTATCCACTAAATTGTGGTCGTAACCTTTAAGTCTGATTCTGATTTTCTGTTTTATTGCCATGTTGATTCCTCCCTAAAAATTTAGGCGAGCGCGATAATTTAAAAACGCTTCCGGGTGTATAAAAGACCGCCCATATAAAAACCGGAAAAATTCCGGGGAAACGCAAAAACCGCAAGTCTTGACGCTAAAAAAACAGAACAAAACGTCAAGACGAAAATCGCCCGGTTTAAAATCGGACATACTCCGCGAGAGTTCCCTGCGTCACAGCGCAGCCACATCCCGCATCATCGCATGAGCCGCAATCGGGCGCAATAACCCCCAATCGCATAACCTTTGCAATTATACTACACTAAAACGGGGAAATCAAGCGTTTTTCAAAAAATTATTTGTTTTTTTTGAAATTTTCATTATAAAGAATATTTCACAATCATCCTTGAAAATTTTATTAAAAAGATTTATAATAACGCTCGCGAGACTAAATTTCAAAAATGGATAGAATCAAAAGAAATAAGTCGTTTTTAGTATAGAGCGACCAACAGCCGGTAGGCGTGATTATGTTTTCTTCTATTTCAAGCGTAGGAATATACGGAATGTATTCCTACCCCGTTACGATTGAAGCGTTTATATCGAACGGTAAATCAAAATTTGAGGTCGTGGGTCTTCCCGACAACGCGGTGAGCGAATCGCGTGAAAGAGTGCAGGCCGCGATGAAAAACAGCGGATATTCGTACCCGTCGGTTCATATTACGGTAAATTTGGCGCCCGCCGATATTAGGAAAGAAGGGCCTTTATATGATTTGCCGATTTTAGTCGCCTTGTTAAAAGCTTCGGGGCAGCTGCCAGCCGATTTAAACGGCTCGGCTTTTATCGGGGAGTTATCGTTAAGCGGCGCTATTCACCATATTAACGGCGTCCTTCCAATGGTATTAGAGGCTAAAAAAAACAATATTAAAAGAATATTCGTCCCGAAAGACAACGCGGCGGAGGCCTCGGTCGTGGAAGGAATCGACGTCTACGGCGTAAAAAACGTAAGAGAATTAGCGGGCTTCCTCTTAGGAAGATCATCCATGGAAAAAGCGGTTTTTAAAGACGACGCTCCTAAAGAATACTCAGATTGCGATTTTAAGGACGTAAAAGGGCAATATCAGGCTAAAAGAGCTTTAGAAATAGCGGCGGCGGGAGGTCATAACGTCCTTATGATAGGTTCTCCCGGATCCGGCAAAAGTATGCTCGCCAAACGGCTTCCGACGATTATGCCCGATATGACTTTCGAGGAATCGTTAGAAACCACAAAAATATACTCTATAGCGGGAAAACTGCCTAAAGATGTGTCGATTATAAGAGAGAGACCGTTTCGCTCCCCTCATCACACGGTGTCGGCGGCCGGTCTTACGGGAGGCGGCAGCATCCCTCGCCCGGGCGAAATTTCGCTCGCTCACAACGGCGTTTTATTTTTAGACGAACTCCCTGAATTCGGAAGAGGCGCTATGGAATCGTTAAGAGCGCCGATAGAGGACGGCGTAGTTTCGATTTCGAGAGCTTTCGGCACGCTCACTTACCCTTGCTCGGCGCTATTGATCGCCGCGATGAACCCTTGTCCTTGCGGATATTTCGGGCACCCGACAAAAAAATGTATTTGCCCTCCCGGAGCGTCCGCTAAGTATCTTTCGCGAGTATCGGGACCTTTGCTCGACAGGCTCGACATTCATATAGAAGTCCCGCCCGTAAAATTTACGGAGCTTTCGGACGCGACGCCCGCCGAGTCGTCAAGCTCCATAAAACAGCGCGTAAACGAGGCGAGAGCTTTGCAAAACGAGCGTTTTAAAGATACTAACGTTAACTCTAACGCTAGAATGACAGCCGCCATGACGAGAAAATATTGCGTATTAACGGACGAGGCTTCGGAAATATTAAGACTCTCGTTTGAAAGATTAGGTCTTTCCGCGAGAGGATACGACAGAATTTTAAGAGTGGCGAGAACTATAGCGGATCTCGACCGCTCGCAAAAAATAGAAGTAAAGCACATTACCGAGGCGCTGCAGTACAGGTCGCTAGACAGAAAGTTTTGGAATAAAGACGACTGATAAACGGTTTCGGGATTGCTGATTTATGGCGAACTCGCTTTCTTAGTTTAAAAAAATTAAATAAGTATTGAAATCTTGATAGAAATGTGATATAATTTTTAACAATTAAGAAACAAAAAAATGCATAAACTTTTTTTTACGCTAAATAACAGGAATTTATGATTTAAATACGCTATGCTTGGCAAAAACGTTCGTGTAAGAGTTACTAAACCGTATAATTACTTTGATAAAAAAACAAACACGCGTTACCGTTTAAATTACGGCTACGCTGAAATTAAGTCAGATAAAAAAGAATTTATTTACCCTGCCGTCGTCATAGGGATTAACCACCCCGTCAATATTTTTGAAGGCAGAGTCGTGGCGGTCGTGCGGCATCACAGCGGGCGTTCAAAACCTAATTACGTAGTGGTCGCGCCTAAAAAGTCAAGATATATCAACTTTCAAATTGAGGACTCCGTAAAGTTTCTTGAAAAAAACTCCGAGCACACTTTGGAGTGCCTTTATGAAAACTCGTCGGGCGCGGTCGTCTTTAGAAACGAAAACGGAGCAAGGCTTTATTTACTTATTAAAAATAAGAGGAGCAGCGCCTGGGGATTCCCGAAAGGTCACATGGAGCGTTCCGAAACGGAAATAGCGACGGCTAAAAGAGAAGTTCTTGAGGAAACAGGGCTTCATATTCGTATTTTTGACGGGTTTAAACTGTCGTCGGAATATAAAATCGGCGGAAGAATAGAAAAAAGAGTGTCGATTTTTTTAAGCGTTACAAACGACCGCAAGACGGTAATACAAAAAGAAGAGATAGACGATTACACCTGGCTTCCGTTTAATAAGGCGTATGACACGCTTAAATTTCAAAACGATAAAGAAATACTAAAATCCGCCGAGGATTTTTTGCAAAATAACCCGAACCAAAAACTTATTAACTGAATTTTATTTTAGCGAGACGTTAAGACTTTCTTCAAATTACAGCTTTTGTATTATGTTAGATTCGATAGTAAACTTTTTTGTGGATCTTTTTGGAAATAAAATACCGCCTGAACTTACGATATTTGTAATTTCCCTTTTGCCCGTGCTTGAGTTAAGAGGCGGACTTATAGCGGCCGTACTTTTGCACGTCCCTTTGTGGAAAGCGTTTATAATTTGTTATATCGCCAATATGATACCGGTGCCGTTTATTATTCTGTTTATTAAAAAAATTTTCGCGTATTTAAGGCGATATAAATTTTTCGCTAAGATCATAGGTAAATTAGAGGCGAAGACCGAAAAAAATAAAGATAAAGTTATGCGCTACAAGCAATGGGGACTTTTGATTTTCGTCGCGATACCTCTTCCAGGAACAGGCGCGTGGACGGGGGCGCTCTTCTCCGCTTTGCTTGATATAGATATAAAAAGAGCCGTCCCGATAATAGCTTTGGGAGTACTTATCGCGGGCGTGATTGTGGCGTTTGTGTCATACGGAGCGGCGGCTATATTCAGTTAGATAATATACAAAATCAGGCGCTTATGCGATTTAGCCCTTTAACTACGGCAAAACCGGGTTCTTTGGCGATTTTAACGGGCGTTCCGACGGCGTTTCTTATAAAGTCCTCCATGCCGTAAAGAAGGCTTCCTCTGCCGGTCAACGTTATGCCGTTTTCGTAAATGTCGGCGCAAAGTTCCGGCGATACCTTTGATAAAAGCTCTTTTACACCGTCGATTATCATGTCGACGGGTTTTTTTATGGCGTTATAGACTTCGCTCGACGTAATTTCAAAATTTATGGGCTTTCCTTTCACCGCGTCTATGCCTTTTGAAATTAAAGCTACTTCCTCGTTTCTTTTTACAGCGCCGCCTATTTTCTTTTTAATGTAATCGGCGGTAAGATAACCCGCCTCAATATCGCGTTCTCTTCTTAAATATTTAACGATATTTTCAGTCCACGATTCCCCCGCCTGCTTTATTGTTTTAGACGCGGCGATTCCGTTCATTGTGACTATCGCCATGTCGACGACGCCGCCGCCTATGTCTATGATCATTTTGCCCGAAGGCTCTGAAAACGAAAGACCCGAGCCTAAAGCCGCGGCGTAGGAGTGTTCTATTATTTTAATTTTGCCCGCTCCCGCAAGGCGAAGCGCGTCCGGAAGAGTTTTTCCCGAGAGACTCGTTAATTCCGACGGCGCGCCTACCGTAACGGACGGTTTAAAAATCGTAAAGCGACAAATTTTATCTATAAAACGCTTTAAAAGAGTTACGGTTATATCGAAATCGGAAATAGAGCTTTCTGAAAACGGTCTTATTATTTTAATGGATTTGGGGTTTCTGCCCGTCATCTCTAGCGCCTTATCGCCCACTTCAAGCATCTCCCCCGTATAAGCGTCGCACGCTACGGCGGAAGCGAAACTGAAAATAACGCCTCGACCTTCAACGTAGGCTGTCATATTCGAAGTCCCCAGGTCAAACCCTATATTTATGCCGGGCACATTTTCACCGCCTTTTAATTTACCGCTCTTTAAGGGTCTTTATCGCGAGCGCTCTGTCTTCCGCGTTAAAAATATAACTTCCGGCGACTAAAATATCGGCGCCTGATTTCGCGGCGATTTTAGCGGTTTCTTTATTTATCCCGCCGTCCACTTCGATATGAAGATTAAGTCCTAAATCGTCGGCTCTTTTTCTGATCTTCTTTACTTTTTCCATAGTTTCGGGGATAAACTTCTGCCCGCCGAACCCCGGTTCTACCGTCATACAGAGAACCATGTAGATTTTATTGAGATACGGAAAAACGCTTTCGGCGGGAGTATCGGGCTTGATGGCTATACCGACTTTCGCCCCGCGGGAATTTATCTTATTTATAGTTTCGTTTATATCTTCCTCGGCCTCTTGGTGAAACGTGATTATATCAGCTCCCGCTTTTATAAAATCAATTACGTAACGCGATGGCTTTTCTATCATAAGATGAACGTCGAAAGGCGTTTTGGTAACTTTTCTTACGCTCTCTATTACGGGAAGACCTATCGTTATATTGGGGACGAAAATACCGTCCATAACGTCGATATGGATAAAATCGGCGCGGGCGTTTTCCATTGATTTAATTTCGCTTCCTAAACGGGAAAAATCGGACGCCAATATAGATGGTGAAATAAGCATAAAAACTCCTTTAACGGCTATATAGCAATTCGTTATCTTCAATGTAAGCCTTAACTTCGCCCTTGTCTTTTAAGTAAGACAAAAACGATTTTACCGTACTGCCCGTCATGGCGTATTGCTCGAAAGTCATTTCCATATCGAAAGTTTCAAAAACTTCTTTAAGGATTTTCTCGAATGTTTTGGGGATTTTACAGATTCCGGCGATTTTTTCAGCCGTTTCGTAAGTCTTATCTATATTGTATTGCGCTAAAGGTGCTATGTTATCGGTAACTTTCGCGTGAGAAGGGATAAACATAAAAGCGTCCATAGCCTTAACGTTCTCTAAGGTTTCAAGGTAAGACTCCACGTCATATAAAAACGGAATTTTATATTTTGTAAAAGTTTCCTCCCCCGCCAAACAGTCCGCTAAAAACACACACCCGTCGGGCGTTGCGTATCCCGTCATGCTAAAAAAATGACCGGGAAGGGGTATTGACGAAAAACCTTCGGGAAGATCGCCTTCTTTAAGGGGCAGACACTCGCTCTCCTCCGCCATTAAAAATTTATTTTTAAGCTCTTTTATGGGATAGCCGCCCCACAAATAGGACGGCTCAAGAAGAGGATGATTTACAAAATCGCACTCGATTCCCGGCGCGTAAATTTCGCAGCCCGTTCTTGATTTAAGATACTTGTTGCCGCCCGCGTGGTCGGCGTGACCGTGAGTGTTGTAGATCGCTTTAAGGGTAAAAGAGTTTTTATCGAGAATCTGCCTCGCCTTTCTGCCGGCTTCTTTGCCGTTTCCCGAGTCTATAAAAATAACCTCATTTTGCGATATGAGACACATCCCGATTTTAGCGGGGCTTTCGATATAAAATGTTTTATCGGTAACCTTTACTAATTCGTACATATTCTAAAAATCATACGCCGGACTTTAGGCGTTTTGCAGTCCGGCGCTTATTTTATGGTTTGTTACGCTTTTCCGTCGCAACCTAAAACGTCTTTAATTTTATGGGCGACCATGTTTTTTATCGCCTCTCTCGCGGGAGATAAATACTGCCTTGGGTCAAAATGATCGGGATGCTCGTAAAAATATTTGCGAATAGAGGCGGTCATCGCGAGGCGCAAATCGGAGTCTATATTTATTTTGCAAACGGCTTTTTTAGCGGCTTTTCTAAGCTCCGACTCGGGAATCCCTATGGCGTCCGGCATATTCCCGCCGTATTTGTTGATAATATCGACAAACTCCTGCGGCACGCTCGACGCCCCGTGAAGAACTATCGGGAAACCGGGAAGTCTTTTTTCGACTTCTTCTAATATGTCGATGCGGATTTTAGGGTCTTGTCCGGGTCTAAATTTGTAGGCGCCGTGACTTGTGCCAATAGCTATCGCGAGAGAATCTACGCCCGTTCTCGTAACGAACTCCTCTACTTCGGCGGGATTCGTGTAACTTGAGTCTTCGGCGGATACGTTTACATCGTCCTCGATTCCGGCTAATTTTCCAAGTTCCCCTTCGACTACCACGCCGTGAGCGTGAGCGTAATCTACGACTTTTTTAGTAAGAGCGATATTATCCTCAAACGAATATTTTGAGCCGTCTATCATAACGGACGTAAAACCGCCGTCCACGCATGATTTGCAAATATCGAAATCGGCTCCATGGTCAAGGTGAAGCGCTATGGGCAATCCCGTTTCGGCTACGGCGGCTTCTACAAGCTTCGTAAGATACGCGTGTTTAGCGTATTTTCTCGCGCCCGCCGACACTTGAAGAATTAAAGGAGCCGAAAGCTCTTGAGCGGCTTCGGTGATCCCTTGAATTATCTCCATATTGTTTACGTTAAAAGCTCCTATGGCGTAGCCGCCTTCGTAAGCTTTTTTGAACATTTCCTTTGTTGATACTAAAGGCATAAAAATCCTCTCTTTTTAGTTTGTTAGATCGACGCTTCGGAAAAATAACGCCTGATAATATTTTTAATCGACTTCGATCTTAAAAGTAACCGGCATAGAACCTTTTACCCTGTCGGTTTTAATTAAAAGCCCTTTTTCATCCCTCGTATAAATCGGAGGATTGCTGTTTCCGAGTACTTTTACGGATTTAATAATTCCGTGGAAATTGGGCTTCTTTGACGCGTCCCGGTCGCCTAAAGTTTTAATGAGGACGCTGTCTTTACCTTCCATATTAAGGCATACGGCGTAAATATTCCCGCCGTTTACCATAAAGCGTATATCCTCGGAAGTATACGGTTTAGGCTCGTTGTCGGAGAACTGACCGCCGTCAATCTCAGTGTCGCCCTCCTGACTTTTTCTGTAAGGACGAGTGTTGTAAATAGCCTCTCCGTTTACTTTAAGCCACTCGCCGATTTTAAGAAGTATATTCACGGTTTCGTTGGGCATTTTCCCCGACGACATGGGATCTACATTTAAAAGAAGCCTTCCGTTTTTGCTCGCTATATCGACTAAGTCCATTACAATCTGCTCGGGCGTTTTGTATTCGTTTTGCTCGGTATAACCCCACGAGTTCTTAGCTACGGACGTGTCGCCCTGCCACAGGAAAGGAACGCACCGCGAGTACTGCCCGCGCTCGACGTCAGGTACGGCCGTCCCCCACATAAAAGCGTCGTGCTTATAGTTTATAACCGCGCCCGTACCCCATTCGCAAGCTCTGTTATAGTAGTACGCCGCGAGTTTTTTAATGTACGGTTTAAACGCCTCGTGCTGAATCCACCAATCGAAATAAATGATTTTCGGACGGTATTTATCGATTATCTCGCAAGTTCTGACAAGCCAGTCGTCTAAAAATTCCTTTGTGGGATAAGGTTTGCTAAAAAGGTCGTGAACATCGTCTGGCTCTTTCATAGAGGGCCAATAGAAGTCGCCGCGCTTTAAAGGTTCTTTTATATCGGAGTCAAAGTTTTTACCGCGCCCCATATAGAACCAATGCTCGGCTCTGTGACTTGACGCGCCGTTTATAAGCCCCGCTTTTTCAAATTCTTTTGTAAGCTCCCCTAAAACGTCTCTTTTAGGACCCATTTTAAAGCTGTTCCAATCGGATATGGAACTGTCGTACATCTGAAAGCCGTCGTGATGCTCCGCAACGGGAACCACGTATTGCGCTCCCGCTTCTTTAAAAAGAGCAGTCCACTCCGAAGGGTCGAACTCTTTGGCGTCAAACATCTCTATAAAGTCTTTGTAGCCGAAGTCCTTATGCTTGCCGTAAGTTTCTATGTGATGTTTAAACTCGGGACTTCCCTCTATATACATATTTCGGGAGTACCACTCGCCTAAAAACGCGGGAACGCTGTAAATTCCCCAATGGATAAAAATACCAAATTTCAGCCCTTCGTACCATTCGGGAGGACGGTAAGACGACAGAGAATCCCAAGAATCCTTGAAAGGACCTTTTTCTATAACCTTGTCTATCGTTTTAAGGTAGTCTTCCATACTACTCCTTACGCCATAAGGTTTCTTATGATTTTAACGCAGTCGTTTTTGTCCATAATTTTAGGCACGGGGTAAAGAGGATTGCCTTCTTTAAGCGCTCTGTCGGCAATAAGGGAAACGTCCTCTTCTTTGATTTCGGTAAACTTTTCGGGTATGTTCATGCTCTTATTCATGCGCCTTATTTCGGCTATAAATAATTTGGCTTTTTCTTCGTCCGTTTTACCGTCGCAGGGAATACCCGCCGCGACGCAAAGATCGGCTAAACGGCTATAGGCGGATTCGCCGAAATAATCAAGGACATAAGGGAGAATAACGGCGTTGGCGAGACCGTGGGGTATCCCGTACATACCGCCTAAATTGTGAGCTATGGCGTGAACATAGCCTACGTAAGCTCTTGTGAACGCGACTCCGGCGTAATATGACGCTAAAAGCATATTTTCTCTCGCTTTAATGTTTTTACCGTCGTTATAAGCCGTTTCAAGGTTGTCAAAAATCATTCTTACGGCGAGTTTCGCTCTGTCTTCGGTATACCTCGTATTGCTTTTTCCGATGTAAGCTTCTACGGCGTGCGTTAAAGCGTCCATGCCGGTGGTCGACGTTATATGAGGGGGAAGTCCTACGGTAAGCTCCGGGTCGAGAACGGCGTATTTAGGACGAAGCCTCGGGTCGTTTATAGCGTTTTTTTCATGCGTCGCCGGATTCGAAACAACCGCCGCGAGAGTAGTTTCAGACCCCGTCCCCGCCGTAGTAGGCACGGCGAAAAGCATAGGTATCTTTTTAAGAACTTTAAGCTGACCCCTTAACTTCGGTATCTGCTTATCGGGTCTCGCTATTCTCGCGCCGCAAGCCTTTGCGCAATCCATGGGAGAGCCGCCGCCGAAAGCGATTATCGCTTGACAGCCGTTGCCAATGTAAAGGGATCTCGCCTCTTCTATGTTGTCGATAGTCGGGTTAGGCTGCACGCCGTCGTAAATTACATAGGAGATTTTTAAGTTTTCGAGCTCCTCTAACATAGGGTCGAGCAAATGAAGCCCCATAAGACCTTTATCGGTCACTACGAGGACGTTGTCGTAACCGAGCTCTTTAACTTTCCCGGGAAGACGCTTGACCGCGCCCGGACCTTTTAGGAGTTCAGGCTCTGTCCAGTCGAGGAAATTCATGGCGGTTCTCATTACGCCCTGAAAAGTCCTGCAATAAGTTTCATAAATTTTTTTATTCATTTTAATCAGTCCTTTTAAGGAAAACAATCGACAAATTATAATTATTCTTTATCTTTCGCGGGTTCTTCTTTTTTCTTTTTGAAAAGCAGTTTATCGACGGGGAAATAGAGGAAGAACTGTATAGCTCCGCAGACGGCGTTAGATATAAACGTGGCTAACTTCTCGGCCAAACCCCAAGTGACAAGCTTCCCTTGAAGGAAAGGAGCGAACCACGCCGAAAAGCATATTAACGCCACTGTAAAGACAATATATATAGGAAGCGTTACGGCGACATTGGCGCTGGAGTTAAAAGTCTTATCGCGGTTAATAAAGAACGACACTATTTGCGCTATGACGTTGCTTACAGTGGAAGCAATAAAAAACCCAAGACCGTTGCCGTTTCCTCCCGCCGACGCGAAAACGAAAAACTCGTATTCCTGGTTTATAAAAGCGTCGGACATAAAAAGCTGAATAATAATGGGCAGAACAGACTGGATAACAAACGCCCCTAAACTCACGACTATAAACTTAACAAACTGCCACAAAGTGTTGATAGCGGACCCCTTTTTAGCGGCCTTGCTGTCTAAATCTTTTAACTTGCCCAAAATACCCACTCCCTATGCGTATGCTTGGTTTTATTATACAGTACGAAAGTAAATATTGCAATAAATTTTTAAAATTTAGTAACTTAAATTTAAAAAATCATGAGTAATTTTGACGTTTGGATAATTGCAATTCCTTGATTAATTAAGCATAAAGGAGTTGTTTGATTAAGGATATATAAAGGTGCAAAATTGAAAGAACCAAAAAAAGAGCAACCTTCAGGATAATGTAAGTAATTAACCCAATAGTATCAAGAGACATCCAAATGACTCAAATCAATCTTACGCTAAACTGGGGAAGAAATTCTATTACTGCTTTCAAATGGCAAAAACACTGCGTTTGTCAAACTATCACGGGATGTCCCATACGCATTTTGAAAGCGGAATCCGCCGTGCGGTTCGGCGTTCGGTCTTGTGACGGACAACATAGCTCTTATGAGAACGCAGCCCGATTATATAAAACAGCTGGAGATACTGCCGCCCAAATTAAGGGATATGTGGCTTTACGGCAACTGGGACGTGTTCGAGGGAATGTTCTTTGAGGACTTCCAGCCGGATCCGCCCAAGGCCGTGTGCGACAGACTCGGCATGAGCGCGGAGGAACTGAGGCGGGCGCACAGGTACTGCCACGTTATAGAGCCGTTCGACGTTAAAAACATGAATATATACCGCTCCTACGATTTCGGCTACAATAAGCCGTTCTCTCTGGGCTGGTGGGCTGTGGACGCGGACGTAAAATCATCTCAATAAATAATCGAGTAGGCAAGATTTTCTCTCCCCTCTCACACCACCGTACGTGCCGTTCGGCATACGGCGATTCAACATAGCTTCAAAGCATGACGCTCATTGTAATAATCCAGACAATTGACAATTCCTGCCTTTGCAAGCGCTTCCTTAGAGATTGTCCGTACAACACATGTCTCAGTGACTACCCGGTAATATCGGTCGCCACAG
>CAYUEV010000006.1:31432-49421 GCA_964443825.1 uncultured Eubacteriales bacterium | reverse complement strand
TTCAGGATACCAATTGTCTGAAGATGGTTCTTCGGGGTAAAAGCTTTCAGAAGACGGTTCTTCAGGTATGGCGTTTACATCTACAAAATCAATATAATTATCATTGGCGTATCTTTCAGCTTCGGTACCGGAAACGCCGTAGATTGTGTAGCTGTATCTGCTATGAACATCATCATCATAACCATTATCATAATGATAATAATACCCGAATGCGTAATCCCCTATTTTTATAACGCTTTCGGGTATCGTTACGCCGTAAAGCGAATTGCAGCTGCAAAACGCGCGTTCGCCTATATTTTTAACGCCGTTTTCAATCGTCACATTAGTAAGCTTACATTCATAAAACGCTTCTCTGCCAATATTGGCGACGCTGCCGGGAATCGTAACGTCTTTAAGTCTTTCGCAGCCTGAAAAAGCGCTGTCGGCTATAAGTCTTGTTCCGGGTTTTATTGAGTAATTAACGGGAGTTTTAGTATCGTGCGCCTCAATTAAACAATTATCTACATAGAACACTCCATCAGTCCAATTTTCAATATTGTCATATCCGACCATGTTTCTAAACGCGCCTGAACCTATCGCTGCGACTCCGTTGCCGATTTTTACGTTTGCAAGAGAATCACAATCGGCAAAAGCGTCTGCGCCAATATATTTAACGCTGTCGGGAATTGTTATGCTGGTAAGCGAATCACAATTGTAAAACGCCTCGTCCGCAATTAATTTCGTACCTTCTTTGATAGGGTTCTCGGAAGATACAGAATTGCTGCCCTCAATTAAATAGTTGTCTATATAGAGAGCTCCATTTTCCCATTTGCCACATAGCGTATCGGAAAATGCGTCTTCACCAATGCTTTCAACGCCAGCGCCTATTGATATGTTGGCAAGCGATGAACAACCTGAAAAAGCGTATGCGCCAATAATCTTAACGCTGTCCGGGATTGTTATGCTTGTAAGTGAGGAACAGTATTGAAATGCGTAAGTATCAATAATTTTAACACCTGCGCCAATTATTACATTTTTAAGCGACGGACAACCTGAAAAAGCCCAGCCAAAAATATTTTTAACACTATCAGGAATTGTTATACTTTCAAGTTTCAAGCATTCATCAAACGCACAATAACGGATAGTTACAACACTATCGGGAATTGTAACTTCAATGAGGTTAGGAGCAAAATCGAATACTCCAACCTCACTCTTACCAATTTCAGTAACTAAATATCCATCAACGTACTTGGGTATATCTATTTTGGTTAAAGAACTAAAACCTCTATAAAGTACGATCCTCGCCGTGTCGTCTGGGAGAATTTCATATTCCCAGTCGCCGCTGGAGTCGAGTTCATCCGCCATACTAACCAGCGGAAAAGACGTAAAGATAAGAATAGCGGACAGAATAAGCGCCAAAGTTCTTTTTAATTTCTTCATAATTTTCCTCCTGTAAACGCCGTCCGAATGGACGGACGAATTTTAATAAAATAAACTAACGCGACAGCAACGAGACTATAAAAATAGGATTTGACATAAAACCTCGATCTTTATGAGAACCTTAAAAATTAACCTTCTATATTGTCATTATCGGGATCGCAGGAGTCACAAAAAAGATCGTAGGCGTTGTGAGTTTTGTTTGGACAGGTATCGCCTTTGCCCATACAATAATAATCTCCTCCGTCGTCATAATCATGACTTTTGCCTTGCGCTTCGTCTTTCATCCAGTCTTGCACGTCGTCCTTAATATTGTTTGCGTCCGCGTTATTTTGAGCGCCATTCGAATCATAGGAATCGTATGAATTATAAGAGCCGTTAGAGTTGTTATAGCCGTTGGCGTCATTAGTGCCGTTAGGGTTATTGGAATCATTAGAATCATAAGAATTATAATCATATGACTCATGTGAATCATGATTGCCGCTGCCGTAAGCGGCGAAAGCCAGGATCACAACTAAAATAATAATGACAAAAACGACGATGTATTTTGCGTATTTTTTCATAATAAACCCCCTTGTAACTTTTTTCTAAGTATTTAAGAAAATAGCCTCGGTTGCAGCGCTGCGAAACATATTAACATAAAACTCTTAATATGTCAATATCAAAAACAAAAAATCCCGGAAAATATTCCGAGATTTTATGTATTTTAGATTTATTTTAGGGCGTCTTTCATGGATTTTATGTACTTTCCCACAAGAGGCGGAGCGTTTTTGCCATGCTCGGCGATTATTTTTACTATGGCCGAGCCTACTATAACGCCGTCGGAGTATCGCGCCATGTCCTTAGCCTGCGCGGGAGTACTGATTCCGAATCCTATCGCGGCGGGAATATCGGGGTTCGCCGCCTTTACTGATTTTATCATGCTCTCAACGTTGGTGGTTATATTGGTTCTGACGCCCGTAACGCCGAGGGACGACACGCAGTATACGAAACCTTCCGCGCTTTCGGCAATCTTCGCGATTCTGTCAAAACTGGTGGGGGCTATAAGGCTGATAAAATCAACGTCATATTTACGGGCGACGGGAGCGAACTCCTCTTTTTCCTCAAACGGAACGTCAGGCAAAATCAGTCCGTCCATTCCGATATTAGAGGCGGTTTTACAAAATCTATCAACTCCGTAAGAGTAAACCACATTGGCGTAAGTCATAAATAGCAAGGGGATTTTTACGCTTTTTCGTATATTTCTTACCATATCAAATATTTTATCGGTAGTAACGCCGCCTTTTAACGCTCTCATGTTGGCGGACTGAATGACAGACCCTTCGGCAGTGGGGTCGGAAAACGGGATTCCTAGTTCTAAAAGATCCGCGCCGTTTTCTTCGGCTTCTTTTACGACTTCGTATGTAGTATCTAAATCGGGGTCGCCCGCCGTTACAAAAGGTATAAACGCTTTGCCGTTTTTAAACGCGTCTTTTATTCTACTCATATATTTCCTCACCCCTGTAGCGAGCTATCGCCGCCACGTCTTTATCTCCGCGCCCGGAAACATTTATGACGATTATTTTGTCTTTGTCCATTTGTCCCGCGATTTTAAGAGCGTAAGCTACCGCGTGAGCCGATTCTATGGCGGGGATAATCCCCTCCGTTTTGCTCAAATACTCGAACGCCTCCACCGCTTCATTATCGGTAATGGCGACATACTCGGCTCTCCCAGTATCGTGGAGATACGCGTGTTCAGGCCCTACGCCGGGGTAGTCGAGCCCCGCCGAAATCGAGTAAACGGGAGCGATCTGACCGTGTTCGTCCTGACAAAAATACGACTTCATGCCGTGGAAAATTCCAAGCCTGCCGGTGTTAATGGTGGCGGCCGTTTCAAATGTGTCTATTCCTCTTCCCGCCGCCTCGCAGCCTATAAGTCTTACGTTTTTATCGTTTATAAAGTGATAAAAAGCGCCTATCGAGTTGCTGCCGCCGCCGACGCAAGCTATAACGGCGTCGGGGAGTTTGCCTTCTTTTTCCAAAATCTGAGACTTAATTTCCCTTGAAATTACCGACTGAAAGTCTCTTACAATAGTGGGGAACGGATGAGGACCCATAACGGAGCCCAAACAGTAATGAGTGTCGTCTATTCGGCTCGTCCACTCTCTCATAGCTTCCGATACGGCGTCTTTAAGAGTCGCCGTGCCGGTTGAAACGGGTATTACCTCCGCTCCTAACAGCTTCATTCTGTAAACGTTCAAGGCTTGACGTTTTGTGTCTTCCTCCCCCATAAATATGACGCATTCCATGCCGAACAGAGCCGCCGCCGTGGCCGTGGCGACCCCGTGCTGACCCGCTCCCGTTTCGGCTATAAGACGCGTTTTTCCCATTTTTTTAGCGAGGAGCGCCTGACCTAAAACATTGTTGATTTTGTGCGACCCGGTGTGATTTAAGTCTTCGCGTTTTAAGTAGATTTTCGCGCCGCCTAAGTCTTTTGTCATTTTTTCGGCGTAATACAAAAGGCTCGGTCTTCCGGCGTAATCGTTAAAAAGAGAAGTAAGTTCTTTATTGAATTCCGGGTCGTCTTTATAGCGGTTGTACGCTTCCTCAAGTTCTATTACGGCGTTCATAAGAGTTTCGGGGATATACTGCCCGCCGTGAACGCCGAACCGCCCTTTTGAAAGAGGCGAATTATTATCGGTCATTTACTTTTTTCTCCTCTGACAGCTTTTATAAATTCTTTTATTTTTAAGTAGTCTTTAAATCCGTTCGTCTCAACTCCCGAACTTACGTCCACGGCGTAAGGGGAGCATATTTTTAACGCTTTGCTTACGTTTTCCGGGTCTAAACCGCCGGCCAGGAAAAATGGTCTTTCGATTTCTCTTAATAAGTCCCAGTTAAATTTTTCCCCCGTGCCGCCGGCGCCGTTATCAAGGAGAATAAAATCCCCGGCGGAATTTACGGCTCTTTCTACGTCTTCTTTGGATTCTATTTTGAAAGCCTTGATTACGGGCAAACGCGATTTCTCTTTTACGGCGCTTATAAAGCCGTCGTCTTCTAAACCGTGGAGCTGGATTAAATCTATAGCGCCTGATTCCGCGACAGAAAGAATTTCCTTAACGTCTTCGTTTACAAACACGCCTACGGTTTTAATTTTAGGGGAAAGCGCTTTTTTGATTCTAAGAGCGAAAGACGGCTCTATATATCTTTTTCTTCCTTTAGCGAAAATAAACCCCGTGTAATCGGGCAAAAACTCGTTTAAATAAATCGCGTCCTCTTCTCTTCTTACGCCGCAAATTTTAATTTTTGTCATAAGCTCAGGCAAGTCCCTTTAATTTATTAAGTTCCGCTTTTTTATCAGACGATCTCATTAAAGTTTCGCCTATAAGTATCGCGTCGACGCCTGATTTTTTTAACAGGTTCACGTCGCTATTAGTTTTAACGCCGCTCTCCGACACGAAAACAACGTCTTTCGGGACGAGATTTCTCAGTCTTGCGCTGTTGTTTATATCGACGGTAAAATCTTTAAGGTTTCTGTTGTTTACGCCTATAATTTTAGCTTTAGCTTTAAGGGCCTTGTCAATTTCGCTTTCGTCGTGAGCCTCGACTAAGGCTGAAAGACCTAAACCGTCGCAAATTTCTATAAAACGGGCGATCTCTTCTTCATTTAAAATGGAGCAGATAAGCAAAACCGCCGAAGCGCCTAAAGTTTTAGCTTCGTAAATCATGTACTCGTCTACGGTAAAGTCTTTTCGCAGGCAAGGGACGGAAACGGATTTTGAAATTTCCTTAAGATGGCGGTCTTCCCCCAAAAACCACTTGGGCTCCGTTAAAACCGACAGAGCGTCCGCTCCCGCGCTTTCGTATTCTTCAGCTATAGATAAACAGGGGAAATCGGGAGATATAACGCCTTTTGACGGCGACGCTTTTTTACATTCGCAAATAAACGATACGCCGTCTTTTTTTAAGGCTTTTTCAAAAGGGAAATCTTTGTCAACGCTTAAGGAACGGGCTTCTTCCTTGATTTTTTCCAAAGGGACGCTTTTTTTAGCGTTTTCCACTCTCTCTTTAGCGTAAGACGCTATAACGCTTAAAATATCGGTTTCCATCAGCTGTTTGAAATTTCTATAAACTCGTTAAGTTTTTTAACGGCCGCGCCGGAGTCTATCCGTTCTTTCGCTAAAGATATTCCATCTAAAATGGAAGGAGCTTTTCCGGCTATGTAAAGAGCCGCGCCGGAGTTCATAAGAACGACGTCCCTCTTAGGACCTTTAGCGCCGTTTAAAATATCCCTTGTGATTTGAGCGTTCTCTTCGGGGTTTCCGCCTACGAGGTCTTCTTTTTTACATCTGTTAAGACCGAAATCTTCAGGCGTTATTTCGTAAGTTTTATAATTTCCGTTATTTATTTCGCAAACTGAAGTGGGAGAGCTTAATGAGATTTCGTCTAATTTATCCTCCCCGAAAACTACCATTCCGCGCTCTACGCCCAAAGACGTGAGAACCCGCGCTAAAGGCTCCGTAAGAGAACCGTCGTAAACCCCGAGAAGCGCCATACGGGGCGACGCGGGGTTGGCGAGAGGACCTAAAATATTAAAAACGGTGCGGATTCCAAGTTCTTTTCTTATCGCCCCCACATATTTCATGGAAGTATGGTACTTCTGAGCGAAAAAGAAACAAATTCCCGCTTTATCGAGAAGTTCTTTGCATTTTTCTGGAGATTCGTCAATATTTACGCCTAAGGCCTGAAGGCAGTCGGCGGCGCCGCACTTTGAGGAGGCCGCTCTGTTGCCGTGCTTCGACACTTTAACTCTCGCCGACGCTATCACTATGGCGGAAGTGGTGGAGATGTTAAAACTTCCGGCGTTGTCGCCGCCCGTTCCGACTATTTCAAACAAGGGCTCGTCATAGTCGATTTTTAAAGCGTGATCTCTCATAGCCGCCGCGCAGCCTGAAATTTCGTCTATCGTTTCGGATTTTTCGCTCTTTGTTGAAAGAGCCGCCAAAAACGCCGCGTTCTGAGTCTGGGTGGTTTCGCCGCTCATAATCTCGTTCATAACGTCGTAAGCTTCGTTATAAGTGAGATCCTGCCGGTTGACAATTTTTACTATCGCTTCTTTAATCATAAATATCACCTTTATCGTGCTATAAATTTATAAAATTATTTAAAATTTTAAGTCCGTCCGGGGTCATTATCGATTCGGGGTGGAACTGAAGACCGTACACGTCGTAACTTTTATGTTTAACGCCCATAATCTCGCCGTCGTCCGTTTTGGAAATGACTTTTAAGCTGTCGGGAAGACTGTCTTCCATTACAGCGAGAGAGTGATACCTGGCGACGGGGATTTTTTTGCCAAGTCCTTTAAATAAAGGGCAGTCCAAATCGAGATTCGCGTCCGACTGCTTGCCGTGCATAAGCTCTTTAGCGTAGGAAACTACCCCGCCGTAAGCTAAGCATATAGCCTGGTGACCGAGACACACGCCTAAAATGGGTATTTTCCCGCCGAAATATTTTACCGCGTCGATTGATATTCCCGCGTTTTCGGGTCTTCCGGGCCCGGGGGAAATAATGATTTTAGAGGGATTCATTTTTTCTAAATCGGAAACCTTGTACGCGTCGTTTCTTACGGCTGTGATATTAGGGTCGATAGAGCCTATAAGCTGATAGAGATTATATGAAAAGCTGTCGTAATTATCTATAAGAAGAATCATTTTCCCGCCTCTTTCTTATAAATTCTCATTTTCGTCTTCAGCCGTCGTAAGAGCTTTAATAACGGCCGCCGCCTTGTTTTTGCACTCCGTAAACTCATTTTCGGGAACCGAGTCGGCGACTATGCCCGCCCCGCTCCTGACAAAAACTTTGCCGTTTTTCTTGTAGGCGATTCTAATGGCGATGCAAGTGTCAAGGTTGCCGGTAAAATCAAGATAGCCTATAGCCCCGCCGTATATGCCCCTTTTGCAGTTTTCTAAGTCGTTTATTAACTGACACGCCATGATCTTGGGAGCGCCTGAAAGAGTGCCGGCGGGAAGAATTGAATCCACGGCGTCAAGAGCCGTTTTGCCCTCGGCTATCTCCCCTCTTACGGTAGAGCCTATGTGCATGACGTGAGAATAGCGTTCTATTACGTGGTATTTAGGGACGGTGACCGTGCCGAACTTGCTTATTTTGCCAATATCGTTTCTGCCTAAATCGACTAACATATTGTGTTCGGCAAGCTCTTTCGGGTCTTTAAGCAGGTCTTCCTCAAGCTGTTTGTCTTCTTCCTCTGTTTTCCCCCTCGGTCTTGTTCCCGCTAAAGGAAACGTGTGCAAAACGCCGTCTTTTAATTTTACAAGCGTTTCGGGCGACGCTCCCGCGACTTCCATATCGGAGCTTGAAAAATAGAACATATAAGGGGAAGGGTTGATGGTTCTTAATATTCTGTAAGTGTTAAAAAGAGCGCCCTCGTATAGAGCTTCAAATCTGTTCGAAAGCACAATCTGAAAAATATCCCCTTCTTTTATATGGTTTTTGGCTTTTTCGACCATTTCGCAGTACTGCTCTTTATTAAAAAGAGGCTTAATCGGGGACAAGAGCTTTCCGGCGACGTCTTTAGAAGGCTCGCCGTGTCTTATTAAATCTACCATCTCTAAGAGTTCTTTTTCGGCTCTTTTATATTCTTCTTCTATATTATCTAACGATACGTTGGCTATCAGTATTATTTTCTGCCTAAAGTTGTCAAAAACTATTACTTTATCGAAAAGCATTAAATCGACGTCTTTAAAGTTTTCGTCATCACGCGCGTCAAGTCTTAAAGTGGGTTCCGAATATTTTAAATAGTCGTAAGAAAAATAGCCGACAAGCCCCCCTGTAAAAGGCGGAAAACCGGGAAGCTTTACGCTTTTGTGCTCGTTAAGGACGTCTCTTATATACTCCCTTGGGTCGGCGTTTTCGTAAGTGTCGCCGCCTACTTTCATAAGCCCGTCCTGGCACGTAATCTCAAGTTTAGGGTCGTATCCCAAAAAAGTATATCTGCCCCATTTCTCGTTATCCGACACGGACTCCAGCATATAGCAGTGGTTCGATACGTTTTTAAGGATTCGCATAACCTCGATGGGAGTTTTAACGTCGGACAATATCTCGGTCGCGACGGGGCATATGCGATAATCTCCGTTTTTAGCGGCGTCCTTAATATCGTCGACAGCAGGCTTAATAATCATATAGTTTTCCTTTTAAAAGCAGAATTGTTTTGATTTTTCCAAAAGCAAAAAAATAAAAAAATCCTCGACAGAAAAATTCTGTCAAGGACGAATAATCGGTTTATCCGCGGCGCCGCCTTGATTTACGGAGTTTAGCGCGCCAAAAGGATACCGTTTAAAAGAAAGTTGCGCGTATATAGTTTGAAAGAAAAACCTTAACGATACCCTTTAAGCGACTGTTTAACGCTTTACGCTCCGCGAGACGCCGCTGTCGCGGATTATTTCAAAAACGCCAAGCGTCTTATCCCCGTTCAACGGTTTAAGTCTCGGTAATTATATCACGCTATGTGTAAATTGTCAAGACTTAGGCTTAAAACGCTTCGGGATGGCGTTTTCTTACGGCTTTAAACGCGTCGTCCGCCACCTCGCAAGTGTATTTAATATCTTCGTCGGTCAAAGAGGCGTTCATAAAGTGATTGTGATGGCTCGCCATAAATATGCCCCTGTGAACCATTTCCTGAATCCAGTCCTGATGAAGGAACAAAGTATCGTCGTTGGCGATTCTTAAGTAGAACAGGGCCGGTTCGCCCGACACGACGAGATCGAAGCCGTTGTTGGCGGCGGCGGCTTTAAGCCCGTCGGTGAGCTTCGTACCCATCTCTCTAAACAGTTTCGGGACGTCAAGCCTCTTCATCTTATCGATACAGGCTAGCCCCGCGGCAAACGGCACGGCGCTCATCCAGTAACTGCCCGTGTAGGAAAGTCCGCTCATAGCGCTCTTTAGGAAGTCTCTGCCGCAGAGACAGGAAACGTTCCAGCCGTTCGCTATGGCTTTACAGAAACAGGTGAGGTCGGCCTCGAACCCGTAGAAGTGATCCGATCCCGCGAGATCGAGCCTAAAACCGGCTCTTACGTCGTCGACTATAAGGACGATTCCTTTTTTAGTGCAAAGTTCTCTTACTTTCTGCCAGTAGCCGGGAGCGGGAAGGATATTGTCGAAGAAATTGCCGTGAACGTAAGGGGTGGCTATAAACGCGGCTATCTCGCCGTCGTTCTCGTCTATAATTTTTTCTAACGCGGGAATGTCGTTCCAGTCCACGTAAAGGTTATTGGCTACGTCTTCGGGCAATACGCCGGGATAGTCTATTTTCTGGGTCCAGGGGGACACGCCGTGATAAAAACCGTTTACGAATATTATCTTTTTCTTGTGGGTGTAATAACGGGCGCACATGATAGCCGCCTGCGTCACGTCGTTGCCGTTTTTGGCGAAAAACGCCCAATCCGCCATGGCTACCGTGTCGACCATAAGCTCGGCGAGTTCTACCATTTTGTAAGAAGGCGTGGTGGTGCAGTTCTCTTTTTTAACCTGCTCTAAAGCGGCGGCGTTTACGTCGGGATCGTTGTAGCCCAAAACGTTAGGACCGTAAGCGCACATATAGTCGATGTATTTGTTGCCGTCCACGTCCCAAAAATAAGAACCTTCCGCTCTCTCGCTGAAATAAGGCCATGAAGTGGTGGGAATCCAAAGACCTTCAGCGGGACCTAAATGCCCGTAAATGCCGGAGGGTATAACGTCTACGGCTCTTTTGTACCACTCTTGGCTTTTAGTATGATCATAATATTTTGAAGACATTTTAATCCTCCTTACGCTAAGTAAAGACTTACTAAATCAAGAAGTCTGTTCATATTGTCAACCATTGAAACCATGCCGCCCATGGTTATTTTGCCTTGACCTATGCAGGCGACGGAGTTCACTTTGCCGTCGAATAAATCTCTCGCCAGTTCCATGCTCGCGAATTCCATAAGGGCTCTTGGCGACTCGGGAGGCTTTTTTATGGTGAGCAAGCGGTGATCCTTAACTCTGATAGTGGCTTTAGGACCGCCTTTTATCGACATGAGTATGTCGCCGTCGACCATCTGACTCGCCGTGAACTTGCCTATTTCATCGTTATTTCCCGCCTGAGAGATAGCTACGGCTATAGTGTAAAACGTAAGAGAAGTGCTTGTGTCGAAAAATCTTTTATCGGCGAGATCAAGGGGATCCGGGCGCATATATTTTGTTAAAAGATCGGTAAGATGAGTAAAATCTTTTAAAAGGAAGCCTATACGCGTAAAACCTTTAGAGGGAATGGGAGTTACGGTCCCGTCTATCATGCCGTTAAATTTCTCAGGCGTCGAGAACGGCAGTTTAATATCGCACTCGCCTAAACCGTCCTCCATTCTGCACATGCCGTTTTTGAAAGTAATCGTCGCTTTAGGACCGTCCTTAACGTCGAAGCCTATTCTTAAGGGTTTTTTGTTAGTGAGAAGGGCTCTCGCGTCCTCGTCCAAAGCGCAAAGGTTTTCTAAAGTACCGAGAATAGCGTAGAGATTGATGTAAGACAATGTTTTTGCATCAGTCAAGAAAAACACCCCTTTTTTTAGATATTGGATATTATCAGATGTTAGATATTAAACGTTAGATGTTGAAACGCAAAACGGATAGTTTCACTGTAACGGGCAGTGATTAAAGCCGTAAGACCGGCGGTTTTACCATGGTAATTAAGTATCGGGTAATTATCGGTAATTGGCGATTGGAATCGCAAAGCGGCTCCCGCCGGAACGGCGAACCGCGACGTCGGATATTGGATATTATACGCTATATATTATCCGCCGCGCTAACCGCTAATCTCCGCCCGCTAATCGCCTAACCGCCTAACCGCCGCTCAACGCGTTAGGCGCGCCAATGATTAGAAGCGGCGGGAGCGGAAAACCACAGTACCCTTTATAAGATTATTGTACCATAAAATCACAAAATGTCAATATAGAATTTTAAAAAATGTATTTAATGTGCATAATTCAGCTATTTGACAAGACCTAAACTTTCGACCACTTCTTTAGTGTCGCGGGCAATCATAAGCTCCTCGTTAGTGGGAATCACAAACACTCTCACTTTGGAACCGGGACCTGAAAGCTCCCCGCCTACGCCTCTTATGGCTTTTTTATTCTCTTCCTCGTTAAAAGTAATGCCCAAATACGCGAAATCCTCGCAGATATTTTTTCTTAAAGGCTGGGAGTTTTCGCCTATGCCGCCCGTAAAGACTATAGCGTCCACGCCTTGCATAGCGGCTATATAAGAGCCTATGTATTTTCTTATTTCGTACCAGAGCATCTCTTTAGCGAGTTCCGCTCTCTTGTCGCCGTTAGCGGACGCTTTTAGTATATCCCTGTCGTCGCTTAGCCCGCCCGAAATGCCGGCTACGCCCGATTTTTTATTGAGGATTTCGTTAGTTTCCTCAGGCGTCCAGCCCTCTTTCTCTTGAAGGTAAGTTACGACCGACGGGTCGAGATTGCCGGAGCGGGTTCCCATAATAAAGCCGTCAAGGGGGGTAAGTCCCATTGAGGTGTCTATTACTTTGCCGTTTTTTACGGCCGTGATTGACGAGCCGTTTCCTAGATGACAAGTGATGATTTTAAGTTCCGTAATATCCCTGCCCATAATTCTCGCGCATTCGTGACTTACGTATTTATGGGAAGTACCATGAAAGCCGTATCTGCGTATTTTGTATTTTTCATAGTATTCATACGGTATTCCGTACATATAAGCGTAAGGCGGCATCGTGCTGTGAAACGCGTTGTCGAAAACGGCGACTTCGGGAACGTCTTTTCCGAATATCTCGCGGCAGGCGTTAATGCCTTCTATGTGAGCGGGGTTGTGAAGAGGGGCTAAATCGCAAAGACTTTCTATGCCGGAAATAACCTCGTCCGTAATTAAAGTACTTTTTGTAAAAAGAGAACCGCCTTGAACAACTCTGTGACCGATAGCCGAAATTTCGCTTAAGGAATTTATGACTTTATGCTCGCCTTCCGTTAAAGCTTTTTCAACGACGAGAAAAGCCTCGGTGTGGTTTTTCATGGGGACGTTCATCTCAAATTTTTCTCCGCCGGCGTTTCCCTCAAAATGCGAATCCTCTTTGCCTACTCTTTCGCATATGCCTTTAGCTATCGCTTTTTCGCCGTCCATATCTATAAGCTGATATTTTAGCGAGGAACTGCCGGCGTTGATAACAAGAATTTTCATAAATTCTCCGTCCTTTCAAAAACATCTTGATTCTTTTTACTTCCCGATATATTATATCATTGTAACTTAAACATTTCAACATTTTTTTAAAGGAACAAAAATGAACGTTTCGGCGATAATTGCGGAATATAACCCTTTTACAAACGGGCATAAGCGCCATATAGAAGAAACCAAAAGACTGACGGGCGGCTCTTTTATTATGGTAATACTGAGCGGAAATTTCGTTCAAAGAGGGGAAAGCGCGATACTGGGCAAGCGCGAGAGAACGAAAGCGGCTCTTCTGGAAGGGGCCGACTTAGTTGTGGAACTCCCCGTCATATGGTCGCTTTCGTCGGCGGAGCGTTTCGCTAAAGGGGCGGTCTATATCGCGAACCAAACGGGAGCGGTCGATAATCTTTCGTTCGGAGCTGAGGACGACGTCGAAACGCTTAAAAAAATCGCGAAAGTACTAAACGATAAGGTTTATAATTCGCGGATAAAAGAGTATTACGACGGCAATATCTGCTCTTATACCGAGGCGAGGGTCCGCGTCGCGAGCGACGTTTTAAAAGAGGATCTTAGCGCCGTTATGTCCAAACCCAATAACATTTTAGCTATAGAATATTTAAGGGCGCTCTACTTTTTTAAGTCTGACGTCAGCCCTTTGGCGATAAAAAGAAAAGGCGCGTACCATAACGGGAGCGAGAGAACGGGCGGGTACGCGTCTTCTTTAGAAATAAGAAAGATGATAAACAGAAATGAAAATTTCGAAAAATTCGTTCCGAGGCAGTCTTTGGAAATAATAAAAAAAGCCAAAAGCGAAGGCTCGTTCCCGTCCGACTTTAAAAAGCTCGAAACGGCAATACTCTCCGATTTAAGGAGAGCCAGCCCTAAGGATTTTATAAACACGCCGGACGTTACGGAAGGACTTGAGTACAGGATTTTAGACGCTTCCAAAACGTCTTTGACGCTCGACGAGATAATAGAAAAATCAATTACCAGGAGAGTAACCAGGGCGAGAGTGAGAAGAGTAATACTATACAGGTTTTTAGGGATTACGAAAGACGACATAGACGCTCTCCCGCCGTATATAAGGGTTCTGGGTCTTAACGAAAACGGCAGAACGATTTTAAAGGAAATGAAACAGAAATTTTTCTTCCCCGTCGTTATGAAATACGGCGACGTAAAGAATTTAGGATCTAAAGCTTTAAGAGTATTTAATATAGAATCAGTAAGTACGGACTTATACAATTTAACTCTTCCCAAAAGAGGCGTTTGCGGAAAGGAAATGACGGACGAAATAGTAACCGTCGGAATATAAAACCCCCTGAGAGCCTTAAACTCTTAGGGGGAATTTTATCGGATTTTACGGGATATAGTACTCCATTATGGCGCCCGTGTCGTAAACGACAAAGCAGACTTTTCCGCTCTCCTCGTCGCCTACATAATAATACGGGACGCATTTTTTAAGAGTTTCGTCAATAGTCTTTTTATCGGTCACGCTCTTAAGGGGACTGCCGTACTCTTTGTAAACGTTTTTAAGAAGAGTGAGTTCGTCGAATTCTTTATCGATACTCGATGAAATAGTATAGTAGTTTTCGTAATAGCGTAATTTATCGAAGAAGAAGCCGTTGACAAAAACGTTTTCGTTAAAAATGTTGTAATATGAATCGTCCCTGTTGTTTTTTATAAAGGTATCGAAAACGTTTTCAGGCGTAACGAAAGAGTCGGTAACGTACATTTCTTTTATTTTATATTTGGGGTTTAAATCTATCCCCGTAGTTTTAAGGTATTTTATGATTTCGGTCATATTGGGATAGACGTAGAAAGAGTTTTCGCCGGCCATATAACATATGCCCGCGTTAGAATCTTGACCATTACCGGGAGTTACGACGGTCGTCGTCCCTCCGGCTTCAAGGTAAACCGTCGTGTTGACGTTTCTTGTGATGGTAAAGCTGCCCGATATTGCGCAAAGAGGACGCGCTTTATTCCTAAAGACGTCGTCAAACGTGAGCTTACTGAAGTCTTCATATACGGCGTTTAAAAATTCTTCGGTCGTAGCAATCTCGATTTTGCTTTCGTTATATGCATTTTGAGGGGCGGTATCGGGATAATAGCCGTCGTAAGCGCTCGACATGTACCCGACGTCGGCTTCCTTTTCAAAGAGATCGCCGCCTATTACGCCCCAGGAGCTTTCCCCAAACAACCCGTAATACTTCTCGGAATAAGGGTTCGACGAATTATTATCCGAATCCCCCGCCGACTTATGAAAAATGGCTTCTTTAACGTATGAATCGTAATAACTTGAGTTAAATATGGTTTTAAGATAGTCCTCGTATATGTCGCTGTCAAAAATCTGGAAATATCTGCTCTTTTCAGAGCCGTCTTTATAACGGAACGTCAACACTACGTCGTCGATGGTGGTTCTGTCTTCGCTTTTGACGTTTTTAACTTTGTCAAAAACGGAGATAATCGCGTCTATATCGCTTTGAGAACCGCTAAAGAAAGGCTCTGTAGAAAATTGGTCGGAATTAAAAAGAATGAAATTATTGCCGCTTGCCGCCGATATAGTGGCCGCCGCTTCTTTTAAATCGGCTTTGTCGGGAGTTTTATTGTATAAACCGAATACGCCGGTATAGAGGACGCAAAAGAAAATAGCTAACGCCACCGTAAGAGAGCCGCCGTAAATGAGAGACTTCAGCGTGGCTTTTATTTTTCTCGTCAATATGATGTGGATTACAAAGTACGCGACCAAACCTATAAGGCACAGACCCAGGTAATTTAAGAACGTTTTAAGATCCCCGTAGGCGACATATGTTTCGGTCATAAGGAAAAGTATAAAGACGGTAAAATAAAAGCCGCCGGCTGAAATTAAGAACGAGGCGATTTTAGATTGACCTATAGCCCCTCCGTTTTCAGCCTCTTTTCTTATAAATAACATAAAAGCCAAAACGAAAGTGACCGCGGCTATTAAAGCGAGAACAATTACCGGGATAATAAAACCCGAATCAACTAAAACCTCGGACGGAACGGCCGATTTTTCGCCCGTAAGTTTGCACTCGCTTATCAGAGCGTGAAACGGGTCGTTAAAGTTTACCGCCATGAGGTCGGTATCTTTCACTAAATTAAGATCCGTCATAAAATTGATAGGGCTTATTAACGATAAAGGCAGAAGATCGTTTCCGGGAGGGAAATATCCTACAAGAAGCGTTCCGAGGATGGATTTTATAAATTCCGGAATAGTCGCGCCGGATACTAAAATCGACGCCGAGAGAACGCCCGACTCGATTATGCTTCCCGAGCAGGAAATCGAAAAGAGGCCTATAGCGTAACCTGAAAAAGCGCACGTGAAAAGGGACGCCAAAAGGTAGAGAAAAACGCCCATTAAGTGCTTCGACATGCCGAACGCCGCGATATTGCCGACAAAAATAATAAAAATCGGGATAAAAATCGAAGCGAACATCAAAGGCAGAGCGGCTAAAGCTCTGTTAAGAAACAAGTCTTTTCTCTTGACGCCAAGGCTTAGGAACACGTTTATTCTGGGCTTATTCGTAACAAAGAAAAACTGCGTGATAGCTAAAATAGCGCCCGCCGCGACGAGTATCACGTTAATGAGAACGGTATCGTAATAAGCGAGCGACGATTCCGTTAAAAAGCAGGAAACCATGCCGTTGTCGGAAGGGGCGCGCATATATCCCAGTAAAGTGGGAAAAGCGGGCGCCGTTAAAACGAAAAGAAGCAGAACGAGGACGATAGCGGGGATATACCACGAGCCGGAAAGACTTCTCAGATAATCTTTTCTGTTTACTTTATTTTTCAAAGACTGTTGTGACGTCATAGCTTTTGTCCTCCATTTCGCTTAAAAATACTTCTTCCATAGTGAGACCGTACTCGTCTATGGCGACGGGATTAAGTTTTTTGAGTTTGTCGATCTCGTCGTTATCGGTTTGGAATATAACGCTCGCGATTTTACCGTCTAACGTTATGGATTTATAGTTTACGTTTTTAAAATCGTCGTCGGTTATATCGCGGTCAAATATAAGGCGGTATTTTCTGTAGTTATCTGAAATTCCGTCTACGGAACAGTCCATGGTGAGGCGCTTTCCGTTTATAAGACCCACGTGGTCGCAAAGATTTGAAAGTTCCGATAAATTGTGCGACGATATGATTAAAGAGCAGAACCCTTCCGCCATATACTCTATAAAGAGCTTCTTGGTGACTTCTTTTTTTTGCGGGTCGAGGCCGTCGAAAGTTTCGTCTAAGAGCATGAATCTCGGTCTTGACGCTAACGCTAAAATTATCTCGGTTTGCCGCTGCATACCTTTTGAAAAGCTCCTTATTCGCTTTTTAGGGTCAAGCTTATATACGTTTATAAGGTTATTAAGAGTTTTATCGCTAAAATTCGGGTAATAAGTAGCGTAAAATTTCGCCATGCTCTTTATGGTGGCGTTCATTGGAAAATAAAGGTCGTCGGGTATGTAGAACATACTTTTTCGAACGTCGTCGTTGTCGTATGTGTTCTGGTAATCCATTTCAACGCATCCGTCGGTGGATCTGTAGATTCCCGCCGCCGTTTTTAACAGCGTCGTTTTGCCCGCGCCGTTATAGCCTATAAGACCGTAAATTGAAGAAAGCTCCACTTTAAAAGAAATGTTTTCAACGGCCGTGAAATTTCCGAATTTTTTTGTGACGTTTTTAAATTCAATCATTCCCGTCATCTCCTTTGTAAATGTTGTCGATGATTTTAACGAGGTCTTCTTTTTTAGCTCCGTAAGCCTTGGCGTTAATTACCGATTGTTTGACTTTGTCGAGCGCCGTTCCCAAAAAAACGTCCGTTTTGCCGTTTTCGCCGTCTATAAAAGTGCCTTTGCCGGGAACCGTGTAGATTATTCCTCTCATTTCAAGTTCCGATAAAGCCCTTTTTACGGTGTTGACGTTAATGGAGAGTTCCGCCGAGAGCTGTCTTAAAGACGGCAGCTGCTCGCCTTTTTTAAGAACTCCGCTGCTTATGAGCAAAATTATCTGCTCGACTATCTGCTCATAAATAGGAGTTCTGCTGTGATAATCAATAAAAATATTGATTTAACGCGCCCCCGTATGTTTTTTGCCTTTTGACGCTTTAAAACGCCGCCCGACCGGATATTTCAAAACGCTTTCGGAGCGAGTTTTTTTACGCCAACTGTGTTAATTGTAATAGCACAGTTAATACATTCGTATAATATCGCAAGTTCTGATTTATGTCAATAGCTTTTGTAAAAATTTTTTAGAAAAATAAACAATATCAAGCCGCCCCTGGGAGGCGGTTTAGATATTGGACGTCAGACGTCAGACCGTAAAAGGGTTAATTTTGCTATAATATTGGGGGAGACGAGCGGCG
>CAYUEV010000006.1:0-31332 GCA_964443825.1 uncultured Eubacteriales bacterium | reverse complement strand
ACGTCAGACCGTAAAAGGGTTAATTTTGCTATAATATTGGGGGAGACGAGCGGCGAGCAGCGGACGGCGGTTAGCGAAACGCCTCCCGGGAGCGTGGACGGGAAGAGAGCGAATAAAATCCCCCGCTAAGTGAAAATACTGCGGGGAAAGGGCGTTAAATAAAAATCCCCGCGGGAAATCCCGCGGGGACCGCGACCGATAAAATCGCCTTAATTTTAATATTGTTTATATAACGGACCGTAACACTTGCAGGCCCTGTAATCCTGGCCCTCTTTGTCCATTCCGAAAGCGTTCCAGCAGGCGGGACGGAAAATGTCTTTGGCGGGCACGTTGTGAAGGCTTACGGGGATGCGCAGCATTGAACAGAGCGTAATAAGATCCGCGCCGATATGACCGTAAGATATGGCGCCGTGATTAGCTCCCCAGTTATTCATAACGTCGTAGGCCGTTTTAAAAGGACTGCCGTCTATGCCGTCACATCTTGGGGTAAACCATGTGCAGGGCCAGGTGGGATCGGTTCTCATCATAAGCGTTTCGGTAACGTCGTCGGGAAGGGCGACCGTCCAGCCCTCGGCTATCTGAAGAGCGGGACCTAAACCTTTAATGAGGTTAAGGCGAATCATAGTGACGGGCATTTCGGCTCTCGTTACAAAGTGGCTGCTAAACCCGCCGCCTCTAAAATAGCCGTTGTCGGCCGCGCACCAGTCGGTGGCTTTCAGGATGTTCTTTTGATCCTCCTCGGTTACGTCCCACCACTGTTTCATAACGGATTCGCCGTTTTCATCTTTAGCTTCGCCGTTTGCGTCAAGGCAGCACGCGCCTGAGTTTATAAGGTGGATAAACCCGTCGGCCTCTTTAGCTTTGCCGGTTATCTCGTAACCGGCGACTTTTTTAACGGAATCCGCGGACCAATAAGTTCTAACGTCGGCGAACATCTGGGCGCGATTTGTTAAAAGCTTTGAAAATAGCATTCCGAGACCGTTTAAGGAATCGTTTTCAGTCGCTAAAATATAAGGCTCTCTCGCTCCGTTCCAGTCGAAAGACGTATTGAGCATGGCTTCGGCGAAATCGCAGTTGGGGTAAAAGTCCGTCCACTGCCTTTGACCTTGGAAACCGGCTGCTATGGCGTTATGACCTATCATTTCCTCGGATTTGTCGGCGGGGAGATTCTTGTTGCCGCTCATGAGGTCTTTGATGACGCACATCATTTTGACCGTAAACTCCCAGGACTCCTGTTTTTGTTTTGGGGTTTTCTTAACGAAATCGGGGTTTTTATCCCAGCCCTCTTTGCAGTTTTCAAGCGTCCACGCGAGGGCTTTCTCGTATTCTTCTTTATCGTATATACCCTCTGTCATGCGTCTTATTATTTCAACTTCGTCCACAGACTCGACTTTCATTCCAAGATAGCTTTCAATAAACGCGGGGTCTATAATCGAGCCGCCTATGCCCATGCAGATAGAGCCTATTTGAAGATATGACTTGCCTCTCATCGTGCATACGGCGACGGCCGCTCTTCCGAATCTTAAAAGCTTTTCTTTTACGTCGCAGGGAATTTCGCCCGCCTCGTCGGGGTTTTGGACTTCCTTTCCGTAAATGCCGAAAGCGGGAAGACCTTTTTGAGCGTGCGTAGCGAGGACCGAGGCGAGGTACACGGCGCCCGGTCTTTCCGTGCCGTTAAAGCCCCATACGGCTTTAATTGTGTTGGGATCCATATCCATGGTTTCGCTGCCGTAGCACCAGCATGGAGTTACCGAAAGAGTTATATCGACCCCTTCTTTTTTAAACTGAGCCGCGCATTTCGCCGTTTCTCCCGCTCTGCCTATAGTACAGTCGGATATTACGACTTTCACGGGATCGCCGTTTGAATAGCGAAGATTCTCAGTAAAGAGTTTTTTAGCCGCCTTCGCCATTCCCATGGTCTGCTCCTCAAGAGAGCCTCTTACGTCGAGAGGGCCTTTTCTCGCGTCGATTATGGGACGTATTCCGATGACGGGATACTCCCCCGCGAATCTTTTTTCGGACATAATGGTTTAAACTCCTTTTAGTGGATTTTATTTGGAAATTTTAAAATAACGATTTTTGTTAAGGCGCGTAAATCGCGGGCGTTTCGCCGTTTTTGATAACGGCTCTCGCCTCTTTAACGTCTTTAATTTGCCCCAAGGCTATGAGTTGGGACGCGACGTTTCCCAAAACCGTCGCTTCCGTAGGTCCAGCTATAACGGGAACGCCGCAGCTTTCGGCGGTGAGAGAACATAACAGCTTATCTTTTACGCCGCCGCCCACTACGTGAACGGCGTTATATTTTTTATTGGTTAAACTTTCAATATCCGACAGGACTTTTTTATATTTCCGTGAGAGACTGTCGTAAATACAGCGTATAACCTCTCCCGTCGTATCAGGGACGTATTGACCCGTTTTTTTACAGTAATCGCGCACTCTTGCAATCATGTCGCCCATGGGAGCGAACTCCGGCGCGTCCGGGTCTATAAAACATCTGCCCGGCGGACACGCTCTCGCCTCGTCTTCCATTTCTTTATAGGAAATATCTTTCCCTTCCCTTTTTAACTGTCTGCGGCTCTCCTGTATGAGCCAAAGGCCGCAAATGTTTTTGAGGAGCGTTATGGTATGGTTTATGCCGCCCTCGTTGGTAATGTTTATATCTTTAGCTTTATCGTCGACTATCGGGTCTTTTATTTCCGAGCCCATAAGACTCCATGTGCCCGAACTTAAAAAAGCGAAATCGTCGGTTTCGGCGGGGATCGCCGCGATGGCGCTCGCGGTGTCGTGCTCGCACACGGCAATAACGGGAACGGGATTTACCCCAAGCTCGCCGCATATGGACGCGCTTAAAACTCCGACTTTCGAACACGGCTCGACGATAGGGGGAAGTATTCCTTTGGGAACGTTTATTTTATTAAGAATATGCTCGTCCCACGAGCGGGTATTTATATTAATCAGCTGGGAAGTGGACGCTTCGGTATACTCCGAAACTTTCTCGCCCGTGAGGAAATATGTAAAAATATCCGGGATAAAGAGGATTTTATCGGTTCTGTCTAAAAGTTCCGGCCTGTTTTCTTTAATCGAAAGGAGCTGAAAGACCGTGTTGAAGTCCATAAGCTGTATGCCGGTGCGGTCGTACAGTTCGCTGTTAGAGACGTATTTTTCGGATTCGCGTATCATACCCGCCGTTCTGCCGTCGCGGTAGTGAACGGGGTTTTCTAGGAGATAGCCGTTTTTATCGAAAAGACCGAAGTCAACGCCCCACGTATCTATTCCAACGCTGTCGAACCCGCCTAACGCTTTAGCTTTTAATATGCCCCGCTTTATTTCGTGAAATAGACGCAAAATATCCCAGTAGAAAGTCCCGCCCGCGGCGACGGGATCGTTCGAAAAGCGGTGAATTTCGTCGAGACGGATTTTTTCCCCGTCAAAACGCCCTAAAACCGCCCGTCCGCTTGACGCGCCGAAATCGAAAGCAAGAACCGTTTTCATTGTAAACTCCTTTTAGATGATTTTAAGTCATGCCTAATTTAAGGTAAAAGGCTTGAACGCGTACTGCTCAGTACCCGCGTAAGCGCTTCTGTCGACGGACTTTATCGTCTCAAGAGCTTTATCGGCGAGGGGAAGCCGCCGCGTCGCGCCGTATGATTCTATCCAGCCGTTCACGTCGCTGACAAACAGGTTTTCCGTAACGGCTCTTAAACATTCGTCCCTGTACTCTTCGTAAAAATCGTATTTCGAGTCTAAGAGATCCACTCTTTCGATAAGGTATACGCTGCTTTTTTCGCTGTTTGTGATCATAAACGCGCTGCCGGGAGCTTGGCGCATCATCTTTTCCACGTATTCGGGGGTGAAATCCGCGCCGCCCTTTTTTGAAACGACGGTCGCCTGAACGCTTATGTCGGCTGAAACCTCGCCCGTAACCGCCATAAACGCCTCGTCCATACTGTATACGCCGCTGTTTACGTAATTCGCGACTTCGCTTATATAGTCGTAACGCTTAAGAGCCGCCGATTTGCGGGCGTCGTAGTTTCTCTTTTCAAGGTCGGTCATGGAGTTGTAAGCGCTCTCGCTCGCGGGAGTGTAAAGTTCCTCGTAAAAATATTTAACCCCGATGAAATTGCCCGTAAAATATTTTTTAATGTACTCTTCATACACGGGTTTTTCGCCGTTTTTGTCGTAAAGGCGGAATCTCAGTTTTTCTTTAAATCGCTCGTATTGCTTTATTTTAAAGAAATCCTCTTTTTTAACGCCTATCTCGGTGAGATAATCGCCGTACATACGCCAAAGCGCGTTTGTTTCTTTCGATACGGCGGCTTTTTCATCCTCGGTTAATTTTTCGCCGAGCTCGCGGAATTTTGTATTTACGGCGACGTACTCAAGACATAGAGAGGTGGCTTCCTCAACGCTGCCGGAGTCGCCCGCGTTATCGCCGTAGTAGGCTGTGTTTAGGAAATACGTAAAAATGCCCAACGGAATGTCGGCGCTGTTTTCGACGGTAATAACAGCGCCCTCGTCCGCTTGGCACGAAGAAAAACAAAGCAATATTAAAGTAGCAGATAATATAACGGAAAGTACTCTCTTTATGACGCCCACCGCTTTAAAACATCATTCTGCTGTGATTATAACAATTATCCGGTAAATTGTCAATCTCAATAAATTTTTTGATTTTAAGGTATTTTTAAACTTTCGTCAAGGTAAATTTAAGAAACGAAAGATAAACTAAAGGCGAAGAGAGGAGATGATACCGATGATTTAAATAAGAAACGGCGCAGAAAACGCAATTTTAAGGAATGGGGAAGAAGATTTTATTTATTTTAGCGTTTTCGAAGCCCGGGTTAAGATTAAGTCAAAATAGCATTTAACACATAAAAGAACTTTTTTTAAATTTTGTAACCTCCTAAGATAGAATAAACGCATTTTTAATAACCTTTTTTTCGGATATTAACCCTTTCAGATAGAATCCATCTTTAAAAAACAAACAAGAATCCCGTGAGAGCGGTTCTCACGGGGTTTTTGTTTTTTCCTAAATGGGGATTTTATTTTTCTTAAACCATAAGTTCGCTTATAAGAGAGCTAAACTCCGAAGGATCTTCTATAGAAACGCCGCCAATTAACCTCGCCTGGTTGTAAAGGAGCTTCGTGTACTTCTTAAGAGTATCGTCGTCGAGAGTTTTTAATTTTTCGGCTATCGGATGCTTTAAGTTGATTTCGAGTACCGTTTCGGCTTTAACGCTCTCCCCGAAAGGCTGGGAATTGAGGACTTTTTCCATCTCGGTCGAGAGCATACCCTCGCTGGTAAGGCAGGACGGGTGATTTTTAAGGGCGTTTGTAAATCGCACTTCAGACACGCTGTCGCCCAAGATTTCCTTCATTTTATTGAGCAGGTCTTTTTCTTTCTCGTTTTCTTTTTTGAGCTCTTCTTTTTCTTCGTCGCTGTCTATGTTTAAATTGTCGGCGCAGACGTTTACGAACTTTTTGCCGTCGTAATCGCCCATCATCTGAACGGCGAACTCGTCTATATTGTCGGTAAAGTAAAGTATCTCGAAACCTTTGTCTTTAACCGCGTCGACTTGCGGGAGCATATCGATTTTAGCCTTTGTTTCGCCCGAGGCGTAGTAAATGGAGTCCTGGTTTTCTTTCATGCGCTCAACATAGCTCTTTAAAGTAACCAATTTGTTTTCATAAGACGAAACGAACATAATAAGGTCTTTTAACGCGTCTTTGTTTACGCCGTAATTTTCGTAAATCCCGTATTTAAGCTGCATCCCAAAAGCGTTATAGAATTTTTCGTATGTTTCGGGGTCGTTTTTCTGTAGGCTTAAAAGCTCCGATTTAATCTTTTTCTCTATGTTTTTGGCGATGAGTTTTAACTGATAATCGTGCTGAAGGACTTCCCTTGAAATATTTAAAGACAAGTCGGCGGAATCGACGAGACCTTTTACGAAACTAAAATAATCGGGAAGAAGATCGGCGCACTTCTCCATAATGAGAACGCCGTTTGAGTAAAGCTCAAGACCTTTTTCGTAATTTTTAGTGTAATAGTCGAACGGGGCTTTTTGGGGAATAAAAAGCAAAGCGTCGTAGGTAGCCTGACCCTCCACTTTGGAGTGAATAACCTTGGCGGGCTTTTCGTAGTCATAGAATTTATCGCGGTAGAAGTTGTTGTAGTCGTCGTCGGAAAGCTCGCTCTTATTTTTTCTCCATATGGGGGTCATGCTGTTTAAGGTTTTGGTTTCGATTACCGTTTCATACTCGTCTTCTTTGCCCTCCTTGGGCTTTGACGTCTCAACGTCCATCATAATGGGGTAGCGAATATAATCGGAATATTTTTTGACTATGGACGTTATGCGGTAAGTTTCAAGGAAGTCGCTGTATTTTTCGTTCTCCGTGTCTTCTTTAAGGTAAAGAGTGACTACCGTACCCGCCGCGTCTTTTTGGGCGGACTCTATCACGTAGCCCTCCGCTCCTTCGCTCGTCCAAAGATTGGCCTCGTCCGAGCCGAAAGCTTTCGAGAGAACGGTTACTTTATCGGATACCATAAAAGAAGAATAAAATCCTACGCCGAACTGACCTATAATTTCCGTTTCCGTCTTCTCTTCTATTTCCTTTTTAAAGTCGAGAGAACCGCTCTTGGCTATAGTACCCAAGTTATTTTCAAGTTCTTCCGCCGTCATGCCTATTCCGTTGTCGGTTACGGTGATAGTGCGGTTTTCCTTGTCAAGGTCGATTCTTATTTTGAAATCGCCCCTGTCCATACCGACCGTTTCGTCCGTTAAAGAGCGGAAGTAGAGCTTGTCTATAGCGTCGCTCGCGTTCGATATAAGCTCTCTTAAAAATATCTCTTTATGGGTATAAATGGAGTTAATCATCATATCGAGCAATTTCTTCGACTCGGCTTTAAATTGCTTTTTTCTCATAATAAATCACCTTATTTTACAGTTTTAAATATACGAATTGAAAAAGTTTGATTTTTTAGCGCTCTAATGCCCTGAGCGCTAATTTACAGTATAGCCCGATTTTTTTTAAAGTCAACAGTTTTTGGAAAAATATTTCTTTTTTTTGGAATTTGTTATATAATGTAGGAAAAGAAGGCGGCGGACATTAAAATTATCGTAAAGAAATTATCCGATATAGATAAAAAAGAATACGAAAAATTAAAAAACGCTATCCCCCGCGACGCGTTAAACGAATATCTGAATATAAAAAACGAAACGAGGAGAATGGAAAAAATCGTCGGCGAGGGAACGATAAGGCTGCGTCTTTCGGAAATTACAAAAATTCCCTCTCGAAATATCGTAATAAAAAAGGGCGAATACGGAAAGCCTTGCTTTGACGGAAACGTATTTTTTAATATTTCCCATTCGCGCGGGTTAATGGCTTTTGGAATATCGGAAAACGAAACGGGAATCGACATAGAAAAATTGAGGAAGGTAAATTTTAAGGCGTCAGATTACTTTTTTTCCGAAAACGAGCGGGAGTACGTAAACTCCTCTAAAGACGAAAAAGAAAAAACGGAAAGATTTTTAAAGTTGTGGACTTTAAAAGAAAGTTATTTAAAATGCGAAGGGTCGGGGCTTAAAGGGGATATAAAATCCTGCGAATTTACGCTAAAAGACAATAAGGTAATCTTTAATAAAAACGGGTATTTGTTTTACGCCGAGAACCATGAAAACGAATATATTTTATCGACTTGCGAAAAGATAGAATGAAAGCGTTAAAGTTTATTAAAACATAATAAAAAAAGACTTGAAATTATTGCAATCTTGTGATAAAATTATGAATATAATGCGTTTAAGAGGGGAAATATATGATTTACAAAAACTGGGTATCGTATATTAAAGACGAAGCCAAGATTAACAAGATCGTAATACCTGGGGCGCATAACGCCGGAAGCTACGGTATGAACGCTTTGGCGAGATGTCAGGACGACGACTTTTACACACAATTCAAGTATGGCATAAGGCATTTTTGCATAAGGCTCGACACGAACAAAAAAGGCGAGATAGTCTTAGCGCACGGCGTTACGAAAGGCGCGCTTTTTGAGGACGCTCTTTATCAATTCAGAAAAATGCTCAACGCGAACGACTCCGAGTTTTTTATTTTTGATATTAGGGAGTACTATCCTCAGCAGTTCGGCCCCGTGAAGCTCAATTACAAAGCGAGTCCCGACAAAGTAAACGAGCTTTTAAGGAAATACATAGAACCCAAAAAGTACGCGTTTTGCGATTTCAATAAAATAGGCGACGTCACTTTAGGCGACATAAGAAAATCCGGCAAGAGATATATTATTCTCAACGAGAATAAAGATTACGACTACAGCGTAAACTGCCCGTGCATACTCCCCTGGGACAAGAAAATTCACGGTATGAAAGCGCCCGACTTCGCGAGAGAAATCATAAATATTTTCGATAACAACAGCACGGACGGGTTTTATTGGTTCCAAACGCAGCAAACGCCGAATTTGGGAACCGACGTCAAGGTCAAAACGCCGAGAGCTCTCGATATGTCGCTTCGCCCGTACTTTAAAGGCATAATCGAAAATCTCGCGGTTTCCCCCGAAAGACTTGAGAAAACCAACATCATAGCCGGCGACTTTATGACATACGACTATGAGAAAGTGCGCGATATATTAAGATTAAACCTCGTTAAATCCCTTGTAAAGCCGGAACTTGAGGCCGAGTACCAAAGCGGGCTTTACAAATAATAGGCAAAGGAGCTAAAAATGGAGAAATACTCTTCCGTAATAATAGGTCATATAACCGTCGACCAAAATATAGACCATTTGGGGAACGAGCAGATTATCCCCGGCGGGGCGGTGGTCTACTCTTCCGCGTCGGCTTACGCCTTAGGGCATAACGTTTTAGCCGTGACGAAAGTCGCGAAAGGCGACCGCGACAGATTAGAAGCGTTTACTATTCCTAAAGAAAACATAATCTGCCTAGACTCCAAGAAGTCGACCGATATGTATAACCGCTATTTAACGCCCGATAAGGAAAGGCGGATATGCGTTTGTAAAAGCGTGGGAGACCCTTTTACGGTAAGCGATATTCCCGACGCGGAGGCTAAGATATACCACTTCGCGGGGCTTCTTTACGGCGACTTTAATAACGACATTATGAAGGTCGCCGCTAAAAAGGGCGATATAGCCGTGGACGTACAGGCTCTTTTAAGGCACGTGGATTTAGAAAACGACGGCAATATGTACTTTTGCGACTGGGAAGATAAAAAAGAAATGCTCCCGTATATACGCTACCTTAAAACGGACGCGGCTGAAGCCGAGATTATGACGGGGCTTTCAGACAGATATAAAGCCGCCGAAACGCTTTACTCCTGGGGAGCTAAAGAGATACTTATAACTCACAATACCGAAGTTATAGCTTACGACGGGGAAAAATTCGCGTCGTGCCCTATTAAATCAAGAAATTTAAGCGGAAGAACCGGAAGGGGCGACACGACTTTCGCGGCGTATATAAACGAGAGAATAGAAAACGATATGGAGAAATCGCTTCTTTACGCGACGGCCGCCGTGTCGCTTAAAATGGAGACTCCCGGACCTTTAAAAGCCGACAGGCGGGATATAGAGGATTACATAAACAAATTTTATAAAGAGTATCTTTAAAATAAATCCCGCCGTTTTTGACAGCGGCGGGGCAATTTTTACAAAGCCGGGAATTAAAGCGCTTCAAACAGCAAATCCCCGTGGCGGCTTTCGTCTTCGGCGATTTTTCGCGTTTCGGGGTATGATTTAAAAAGGACGCGGTACATTTTTCCGGCGGCTTTTTCCGAAACGGCGAGAATAAGAAACAAGATTTTTCTTCCGAATATTTTGTAAACGGGCGAAACGAGGCGTTTTAAGCTTTCTTCCGGTTTAAGACTCTCGCCCGTTATTTTTTTAAGGGTCGCCGCGTGCTTCCCCTCTTCGGCGGCTAAACCGAACAATAATTGTTTGTCCTTTCTCCTGTGCGTTTTAGAGGCTAAATAGCGATACATAATTACGGCGTTGAGTTCGCTTTGCTGAAAAGTTTTTACGGTTTGCGCCGACATAAACATACCTTCTTTATACTCCCGCCTAACGTTAAATAAAGGCGGGAAATTTTAATAAATTTAATTCGCGGCGTTTTAACCTTCGCTCGAAATTACAATAGTCGCGTTTTTGTTTGATAGAAGTTTAGTCAATTCGTCGGGAGATTTATCGGTTATTTTTCCAAGGCGGGTGTATTCCCAGGAATTTGAGCCGTAAAAAACGACTATTTGATTTCCAGAGTATAAAACTATATCGCCCGCTTCGGTTGTCGTCTTTTTATCGTCGGAGGGAAGGCTTTCCCCTATAGAGCCGACTTGCTCAAATCCTCCGTACATAGAAGTCTTAATTGTAAGAGGGCGGTTCTTGCAAAGCTCCCAAAGAGCCCGCGCGGAATCGTTATTTTCCCATTTTACGGTTACGTAAGAGTCGTTTATTTTCATTCTCATGTTGTAGCGCTCCTTATTTTCCGCGTCTTCCGTTTCGCCTTTTTCGGTTTCTGAATCAGAATAGGGCGAGACGCTCTCGGTTAGATCGTTCTGCGGAGCGTCTTCGCTTCCCGCGCAAGAAGCGAAAAATAAAAAACAAAATATTGATAAGGTGGAAATGGTTAAAAGCAGTCCGATATTTTTCATATCTTCCTCGTTTTATTCGGGTCTTGATAAACTTAAACTCATATAGTCAAAGTTTACCGAGTCGACTAAAGATTTTGTAAATGTGTCGTAAACTAAAATCGTAATTCCGCTTGCGACTGTCGTTTTATTCTTTTTATCGTAAAAAACGCACGTTCCCTTTTCGGTCTTTTTGACGAGACACGAGTCGCGCCCCGCGAGATTTACCATTTTTTGGAAATTGTCGCCAAAACAGTCGCTGTAATAAACGCGATTCCCGCCTTCGTAAACCCACATCCCGCCTTTTCCGCGCTCGTCTTCGTGAAAATCTAAGTAATCGTAAATCGTATTTACGTAATACTCGGCGTTTTCGGACAATTCGTCGTCTTTATTTATATTTTCAACGACTACCGCCTTATAGCGGTCGCGGGAAAGGTTCGACATAAAATCAAAAACGTCCTCGCTGTCAGCGACGTCGTGATCTTCTAACTGCTTATAGTAAACGTCGGAATCCTCGTCCCACGAGGAGTATTTCGCGTCGCCGCGCCTGTCCGGCAAATTGTACTCGTCTTTAAGCAAATCGCCAATAAAGCGCGTAAGTTTTGTGTTGCCCAGGTGATTTAAATGTTCCGAGTCGGAAAAATCGGTATCGTAATCAAGATTTAATTCGTCGTCATACTCCGTAAGAAAATTATAAAAAGGCAAACCATACTCTTCAAAAACCTTTTTAGCCGTGTTAAAAAAGGCTTGATGGTAAATTTCGGCGTTGGCGAAAGGAATCGCAGCGCCTATTACTTTTATGTTATTTTTTAAAGCCGTTTCTATTATTTTTCTAAAGTATGTCTCGACTTTTTCAGTCATTTTGTCTTCATACGCGACGTTTTTTAAGCCTTCGTTCTCTTCAACGGGGGTTGTGTAAAAATAACAGTAAAAGCCTTTGTGGTTTTTGTAGACGTTCTCGTTGTCAAGATAAGGGTAAAAATCCTTTTCGCTTAAATCGCGGTATCTTGAATGGTACTGAAGAATCGGTATAAAGAACTGATAACCGTAATCTTCCGGGGAAAAACTCGCTCTTATAGCGTCGACTTTTGTTTTAGACCATTTTAAACCGTAAGTGTTTTTAATGCCGAAACTTGTTTCGGAATAATCTTTGGTATGGTGAATGCAAAACGCGTCGAGAATAATTACTTTAGGCGACTGAGTTTTAAGAGCCTCCTCAAGATAATAGTAAGTGTTCCAAATGGGCTGAGCCGCGCCGCCTAAGTTATAAGCGGGATAGCCGTACTCTTTCCATAAGACGGAAGTGTTTATGCCCTGGTACGCGTGGCTTGAGCCTAAAACAAGAACGTCAACGGTGTTTTCTTTTTGCTTATAGAACATTTTCATCTTAAAAACGCTGTCCGCGTCTTTAAAATCATAGACAAAATACACGCTCGTAAAAAAGATCGCGACCGCCAATATAAAAGACGTAACTTTGATGATTTTCTTTTTCATTGTGTTCACCGTAAAACGCCGACTAAAACTGGAAATATATAAAGTCCTGAGGTTTAAAACTGTAGCCGTAAGAACCGAAAATCACGACGGCGACTATTAAAACGAAAATCACGGCTCCTCTTGCCCAGGAATTTTGGTTGTCGGCTATATTTTCGAATCTTATGTTTTTCTTATACTTAAGCAAGTCGACTATAGTTAAGGCAATAAGCGCTATCAAAAGAATGTTCATCTCCTGAGTTTCAAGACCAATGTTATAAAGAAACCCGGTTGTGAGCGCCCATGGGTCGAAACACATAAAAATTCTCGATATATAGTCAAACGCCATACCGAGCGTGTCGGATCTAAAGAATATCCAGGCGAAATCCGTTAAAATAAACGTTATGGCGATTTTTATAAATTTATAAGACCCGGCGTCGGTTTTTACTTTTAGTTTATTCAGTGTTTTTTCTTTAAACGGGGCTGTGATTTCGCCTATTATCTGGTAAATCCCGTGAAGAAGACCCCAAACGATATAAGTCCAGTTGGCGCCGTGCCAAAGACCGCTTACTAAAAATACCGTAAGGAGATTTAAGTATTTTCGGAATTTTCCCCGTCTGTTGCCGCCTAACGGGATATAGAGGTAATCCCTGAACCATGTCGAAAGAGAGATATGCCATCTTCGCCAAAATTCTTTAATGGACGACGAAAAATAAGGCGTGTCGAAATTGTCCATAAGGTTTACGCCTAAAATGCCCGCGCTCCCTTTGGCGATAGTGGAGTAACTGGCGAAATCGCAATAAATTTGCACGGCGAAAAATACGGCGCCTGAAATAAGCTCCACACCGCCGTAAGAGTAATAATTTGTAAAGACTTCGTTGACTACGGCGGCGGCTCTGTCGGCTATGACGACCTTTAAGAAAAAGCCCCACATCATAACCATAAAGCCTCTTACCGTTCTCTCGTAATTAAATTTTACTTTATCTATATCGTTAAGCTGACCCATAAGATTTTTGGAGCGTTCTATGGGTCCCGCCACAAGCTGCGGGAAAAACGACACAAATAAAGCGTACTTAAAAAAGTTATGCTCGGCGGGAACGTCTCTTCTGTATACGTCGATAAGATAACCTAAAGCCTGAAAAGTGTAAAACGATATTCCGACTGGCAAAAGCACGTCGAAACGGTCTATAGTAAACGACGCGTTAAACAGTCTTGATATTCTGTTGATTGTGTCTATCGCGAAATTTGAGTATTTAAAAACAAACAACACGGCGAGATTCGCTATAATCGCCGCCGCGAGAGTAGCTCGTTTAGCGGTTTTACGGGGATTTTCGCCGTCGTAAAGACTTAGCTGCTCTAAAATAATGGCGCAAAGATACGTTATAACGGTTGAAAAAATTATAAGTACAACGTATAACGCGTTCCAGCACATATAGAAATAATAGCTCGCCAAAAGAAGCCATATGTAACGCGTTTTTTTAGGGACTATATAAAAACCCAAAAGAACTATGGGAAAAAATATCAGAAAGTGAATGGAATTGAACTGCATGATTTTGCCCTTTTAATGAGTTTATATCTTCGTTTACACTTTATTATAAACTTTGCTTATATTAAAATCAATACTCGCGGCGGTTAAATTAAAATTCCCGCCCCGAAAACAACAGTCGGGACGGGGCTTTTCGCGTAAATCGCCGTTATAAATATTTAAAATGTGAGGAGAAATTTATCTTTTGAACATATCGAAAATGTCTTTTAAGTCGTCGTCGTCCGTGCCGAATTGTCTTGCGGGATCCTTAACTTCGGCTATCGGCACGCTGCCGCTCTTTTTGTCGGATTTTCCGGATTCTTTCGCGTTGGCGGGCGTTTTGACTTCGCCAAAACCAGTCGCCACGACGGTGATTACCATCTCGTCCTCAAGAGACGAATCGAGAGCCACGCCGAAAATAATGTTGGCGTCGGGATCCGCGGTTTCGGATATAATGGTGCTCGCCGCGTCCACGGCGTCTAAGGTAATATCTGACGACGCCGAGATATTTATTATGATGCCCTTAGAACCTTCTATGGACGTTTCAAGAAGAGGACTCGTGATAGCCATCTTCGCCGCTTCCTCGGCCTTGTCCTTGCCTTTCGCCCTGCCTACGCCCATGTGAGCGTAACCCGCGTCTTTCATAATGGAGGTAACGTCGGCGAAATCGAGGTTTATAAGACCGGGAACCGTGATAAGCTCCGCTATACTTCTTACGCCTTGGCGAAGAACGTCGTCCGCCGCGTCGAAAGCGTTGGCGAACGTGATTTTTTCGTCCGATATGAGTTTCAGACGCTCGTTAGGGATTATTATAAGGCTGTCTACGTGCTGCGAAAGCTCGGCTATGCCCTCTTCGGCCTGCGCCATGCGGCGTTTTCCCTCAAAATTAAACGGTTTTGTGACTATACCTACAGTTAATATGCCCTTGTCTTTAGCCATCTGGGCGATTACGGGAGCCGCGCCCGTTCCCGTGCCGCCGCCCATTCCGGCCGTGATAAATACCATATCGGTATTGTCAAGAGAGTCGTTAATGGCGTCCATGCTCTCTTCAGCCGCTTTTTTGCCAACGTCGGGACGCGCTCCCGCGCCTTTTCCGCCCGTGACTTTTTCGCCTATCTGGATCTTATTAGTCGCCTTGGAATACATAAGCGCCTGTTTATCGGTGTTGATGGAGATGAACTGTACTCCTCCCACTCCCACGTCTACCATTCTGTCTATGGCGTTCCCGCCGCCGCCGCCAATGCCAATGACTTTGATTTTTGTAACTTCTTCATTCTCCGCCAGAATTTCAAAAGACATTTTACTTCCTCCGTATATGATGATTTTATAATAATCTCAGTCGCATACACACTATATACTTTATATATTATCATGCGCAAACTCGATTTGCAACAGTAAAAACAAATATTATGTTATTTTTTAAGCGGTTATCCCAAGGCGTTTACGCCCCGGTCGTTTTGAGGAGCGCCGCCGCCCTCTAAGTTTTCGTCGTCGTTGTTTTCGTTTTCTAAATTTGCGTCTTCCTCTAAGGTTTCGCCCTCTATGGGGGAGGGATCGTCTCTTACATAGGATTTCCCCGTTTCGTTTAAGTTTATTATTATATGCGCTTCCGGGTTTAAGGCAAGTTCCGCTTCCATAGTTTTGACGCCTAAAGAGATTTTGTCGTCTATATCGGATACGGAGCCCAATACGAATGTAATCCTGCCGTTAATAACTACCTGAATATTCGCTATATTGCTCATACTTATCGAAGAGACGTCTTTTATTCCGGCGTTATCTAAAGATTCGACGATAGCCGCGAGGCGCTCTCTCGTGGAATCGTCGTTAAATTTCGCGGTATACCCGGCTTCGTCCGACATAAGGGAAACGCCCGTTACTTTTATACACCCTTCGGGGACTTTCGCTTCGTCGCCTAAAGATTTAAAAGTTTTATCGAGAACCGAGTACGCGCCGCCTTTTTCTAAAGCGTAATAAGCCGTCGTGTCGGCTACGATTAACTTTAAAGTGGACGGGAGAGTCTTTTTTACGGTCACGCTCCCGATATATGGCAAAAGCGTCTCGATTCTCTCTTCTATGTCTTTTTTAGACGTTCTTACCAGGCTGTCGCCCGTCCTTACCCCGGAAATTCTTATAACGTCCTCGTCAAGATAATTCGCGCTGCCTTGATTAAACTCGGTTTTTTTGCCGTCCGCTCCCGTAACCTCGATTTTTTCGATTTTAAAAAACACATACGCCGAAAGGAAATAAAGCGCAATAACGGCGACGACCGCTACAATCGCGCCAAATAAAACGTATCTTTTTACCTTGCCGTTTCGCATATTGTTTCCTTATTATAGTCTATGAATATTTAAATTGGCTGAAATCTTAATTTTTTTCTATCAAAGATAATATTACGCCGCTTATTATTTCTTCCGAATTTTTTACCGATATTTTTTTAGCGTTCTCGCCCATTGTTTTAAGTTTTTCCTTATCTAAAGCGAGTTCTTTAACTAAATTAAGGAGGGCTTCGTCCGTTAAGTCTTTTTCTTCTATTATTTTGGCCCCTCCCGCGTCCGCGAGTCTTAAAGCGTTATAATACTGGTGGTTTTCCGAGACGTTTGGGGAGGGAATCAAAATCGAGGCCGTTCCCGTAGCCTCTAATTCCGCTAAAGTTCCCGCGCCCGCTCTGCAAACGGCGAGGTCGCACGACGCTAAACACTCGTCCATATTGTAAATGTATTCTCTTACGTCGACGTTCTTTTCGCGTTCTAAATCGACTCCGTTATTTTTTAAGTCGTTTAGCGTATTTTCGCCGTACTTTCCGTATGAGTGAATGAACATAAATCTGTCGTCTTCATGAAGCGACGATATAACGTAAGTCATACGCTCGTTTATTGTTTTAGCGCCTAAACTGCCGCCGAACGATAAAATAACGGTTTTATCCCCGGCGCCTATTTTTTCTCTTGATTTTTCTCTGTCGGTATTTAATATTCCCGCTCTTACGGGGAGACCCGTTATTATGGGCTTATTTTTGCATTTTAAGTATTTTTCGGCCTCCGGGGCTGTGAGCATTACCGCGTCGGATCTTTCCGATAGAATTTTATTTGTGACTCCGGGGTAAGCGTTCTGCTCGTGAATCGCGGTTTTTATTCCCATTTTCGAGGCGACCGTGAGTATAGGACCGCTCGCGTAACCGCCGAAACCCACGACTGCGTCGGGGTTAAATTCTTTTATTATTTTTTTAGCCTCGAAAAAACTTAAAGGGAGCTTTGACAACGTGGCGATATTCTTAAAAATATTTTTTACCGTGGTTTCTCTTTGAAAACCGCTTATCGTGATCGTTTTGAGGGGGAAGCCGGACTTTGGCACAAGCCTTTCTTCCATTTTGTTTTTAGCCCCGACAAAGAGTATTTCCGCGTCGGGTCTTTTTTGTTTTATCTCTTCCGCCGCCGCTATAGCGGGGTTAATATGCCCGCCCGTGCCGCCGCAACTGAAAATTATTTTCATAAAACCGAACCTTTGGTAAATTTTAGAGGTTTGTCAATAAAAACTTACGTCGCGTTCTTTTTTCTCGCTTTTTCAGGTTTTCGCTTTCTTTTAGGCGCGTCTTTTTCCGGGGTATCGTCGTATTTGCTTTGACGCGAAATAGCCAATATAACTCCCATTTCGACAAGCGTCATTATGAGAGAACTGCCGCCGTAACTGAAAAACGGGAGAGTTATGCCGGTGTTGGGAAGCCCGTCCGTGGACACGCCCATATTGAGAACGACTTGTATGCCTAACTGTATTGAAAGTCCCATCGCGGTAAGAGCGCCGAACCTTGTGGTGGATTTTAAGCCTATTTTAATCCCCCTGTAAACCAAAAAGGCGAAAAGACCTATTATCACCAAAGCGCCTACAAGCCCTAATTCCTCGCAGCAAATGGGGAAAATCATATCGTTTTGCGGCTCTGAAACGTAAAGGTGCTTTTGAGTGGAATTGCCCAGCCCTCTTCCGAAAACGCCGCCTAAAGACAGAGCGTAAAGACCGTGTTCCGTCTGCCATCTCGTATCGTGCCCAACATAGTCTTTATTAAGCCACGCGACTATTCTTTCAATCATATAGTTTTCGACTACGTCCACGCCTTCGTAATGTTTCATTATAACGACGCAGCCGACTACGACCGCGACAAGCGCCGCGGGAGTAAGTATCGCGAACCATTTAAATTTAACGCCGCCTAAAAACATCATTACGACGCCCGACAAGAATATTAGAATAAACCCCGACAGATGCTTTTCGGCAATTACGAGCGCGGCGCAAAGTACGAAGAAAACGCCGAACCGCCACGTCGGTATCCACGATTCTCTTACGATATTGGCGCCGAACGAATTATTTATAAAAGACGCCAACGGGGTGCGCGCCTCTTTTTCGCTGCTCATGCTGTTAAAGTATTTACTGTAAAAATACGCCCCTGTAAGCACAATAGACGCCTTTACGATCTCCGAAGGCTGAAAAGAGCCTAACGGACCCAGGTTTAACCATCTGTGGAACCCCCTGTCGGTACCCGGAGCGAAAAGGACGACTACTAATAAAAATATGGAAACCAGCCATATTACTACCATGAACTGCCTGTAAATCTTAGGGTTTACAAAAGAAACGGCGAACATAATTATCAGACCTACGACGGCGAACCCCAGCTGCCTTTTTATGTAGTACGACCCGTCCTCGTATTTATCGTATGCCGAAGGGTAGCTTGCGGAGTACATCATAACAAGCCCTATGCCCAAAAGAAGAAGGACGGTTATAAGAAACGGAATATCTATGTTGCCCGCTATTAAAAGTTCCGATATGGGTAATCTTTCTTTTTTATTTTTTCCCACGCGCTGCCTGAAGCCTCCCTTTTAAAATTTTATCTCGGTCTTCCGAAGTAAACGAGGAGTATGCCGATTACAGAACCTATAAGATTTATTAAACTGAACACGTAAACTATTTTTTCCTCTTTCCATCCGCATTTTTCAAAGTGGTGGTGTATGGGTGCCATTTTGAATATGCGCTTGCCGTGAGTTATTTTAAAGTAAACTATTTGGATAATATCGGAGCCGAATTCCATAACGTAAACTACGCCCACGAAGAGGATTATCCACGGCATATCGGAAAGGTACGCCGACGCGACGAGAAGACCGCCTAAAAACATAGAACCCGTGTCGCCCATCATGACTTTAGCCGGATGCCAGTTCCAAATTAAATATCCTAGAAGAGAGCCGACTATAGCGGACGACAATAAACTTAAGCCTAGCGCGCCTCTTAATAAGCCTATAATAATCATGGCGACGGCGGCTACCGTCGTGACGCTCGCGCAAAGACCGTCTATTCCGTCAGTAAAATTCACGGCGTTTACGGTGCAGTAGATAGTAACGGCGCCGAAAATCCAGAAAAATACGCCTAAATCGACGTTCCCCACAAATGGGATAAACATAAAAGTCGCGCCCGCCATATGAAGGGACGCTAAATAGCCGCATATTACCACTATTTGCGCTATGGTCTTTTGGAAAATGGTAAGACCTAAATTTCTCTTTTTTACGACGCTGATATAGTCGTCGGCAAAGCCTATCAAGCCAAAGGCGAACGCCATAACTATGCCGCTGTAGAATTTCGCCTTTATATTCCCCGGGACGGGGCTGTCGCCGGCTATTATGTCGCCGCCCAATAATCTGTCGGTTATAAGGACGACCGCTAAAGATACGGATATTCCGATAATAAACAGAAATCCCCCCATAGTGGGCGTGCCCTGTTTATTTTTGTGCCAGCTGGGACCAATGTCTAATATAGTTTGACCGAATTTTAATTTATGTAAAAGGGGGATTAAAACGAACCCCAAAAGAAAAGACACGATAAAGCCAATTAAAACAGACGTCGCGAGGGCGATATATTTGTTCATAAAAGACCCCTTTTTAAGCCGCGTTTCGCGTTATGATAATTTGTTTTAGAGTAATCGGCGTTACGATAATTTGTTTTAGAGCAAATTATTTATGACGTTTTCGAGCTTCATTCCCCTGCTCGCCTTAAAAAGCACGGCGTCGCCCTCTTTAATCGTCGATTTAAGAGCTTTTGAAATTTCGTCTTTGTCAATAAATGAATGTATATTTTTAGCGTTCATCCCGTTTTTATTAGCTTCTTTTGCTATAAATCGAGATTTTTCACCATATGTAAACAGAATATCGATATTTTTAAAAACTAAGTACTTTCCTAAATCTTCGTGCGCTTTTTGGGAGTATACGCCCAATTCCAGCATATCGCCCAAAACGGCTATTTTTCTTTTATCTTTCATGTTGGAAAGAACGTTTATCGCCGCTTTTACGCTGTCCGGGCTCGCGTTATAACAATCCTCGATAAAAGTCGCGCCGTTTACGATTTCTATTTTCTGTCTAAGTCCCGACGGGGCGTATGACTTTAGGGAAAGACCCGCCGACAGAGGATCCGCTCCCAAGAGAACTCCCGCTGAAAAAGCCGCCAGGGCGTCGTAAACGAAATGTTCTCCGGCGACGGGCAGAACGACGGGATATGATTTACTGTTATAGGATATGTCAAATCTCGTACAGTCGTTTAAAATTTCAACTTTTTCCGCTCGTATTTCGCAATTTTTATTGTTTATTCCAAAAAATATAACGTTATAATCGCTTAAACGGACGTTTTCTAAAAGATCGCAGTCGCCGTTTAACAAGAGAACGGCGCCTTTTTCCATCCCGTCCAATATTTCCATTTTGGCTTTAAGGATATTTTCCCTCGAGCCTAAATTTTCTATATGCGACGAACCGATATTGGTAATAACGCCTAACGCGGGTCTTAAAGTTTTTGAAAGACTTGATATTTCGCCTTTATGGTTCATGCCCATTTCAAAAACGGCGGCTTCGGTATCTTCTTCTATATTGAATATCGACATAGGAAGACCTATGCTGTTATTGAGATTTCCCTCGGTCTTAACGGTTTTAAACTTTCCCGACAAGACGAGCGCGGTCATATCCTTTGTGGTGGTTTTGCCGACCGAACCCGTAATTCCGACGGTCGGAATATTAAAAAGACTTCCGTAGTACCGGGCTAAAAGCAAAAGAGAAACGCTAACGTCGTCGACAAAAATCGCGGGGCGGGGAGTTTTAACGCTTTTATCGCATAAAACGGCGTTCGCCCCTTCGTCAAAAGCCTTTTCCACAAAGTCGTTCCCGTTAAAATTTTCGCCTTTTAACGCGATAAAAAGACCGCCTTTTAAAGGCTTTCTTGTGTCCGTAAAAACTCCCCGGAACGCGGTTTCGGGGTAATCGGATTTTCCGTTTACTTTATCTAAAATCTCTTTTATAACGAGTTTTTTCATTGCTAAGGATTTGTTATTTGGAGTTTTCCTCGAGTATGCTTTTTACTATCTCGCGCTCGTCAAAGTGGATTTTGCCGTCTTTTAGTATCTGGTAAGTTTCGTGACCTTTCCCGCATAATACGACGCAGTCGCCTTCTTTGGCCTCGTTTAAAGCGGCTCTTATGGCTTTGGTCCTGTCGGTTATGACGATTTTTTTGGCTTTATCGGCTTTAACGCCTTTTAATATGTCCTCGATTATTTTATCGGGATCTTCGGATCTTGGGTTGTCGGAAGTCACAACTATTACGTCTGAAAGTTCCGACGCTATAGCCCCCATAAGCGGGCGTTTTGTCTTGTCCCTGTCGCCGCCGCAGCCGAAAAGCGTTATTATTCTGCCGTTTACGATTTTTCTTAACGACGAGATTATATTTAAAAGCCCGTCGGGAGTATGGGCGTAATCTATTATTACGGTGTAATCGGTTTTTGTGGGGACTACTTCTATTCTGCCTTTTACGCCTTTGCAAAGAGACAGAACGAACGCCGTTTTGCTAAAATCAAATCCAAGCTCTATTAAAGTTACCGCCGCCGCCATGGAGTTGTAAACCGTAAACTCGCCGGGAATATTGACTTTTACTCTCTCGGCGTAACCCGTCGCAACGAGTTCGTACTCTACGCTTTCGGGGTTATAGCGTATACTTTTGGCGGTGTAATCGGCGCCGTCGTCGCCTACGGAATACATAACGAAACGCCCGCTCGATCTCGCCGCCATGAACGGGGAGCGGTCGTCGTCGTAATTTAAAATTGAGAGAGAACAGTTTTCAAAGAGCTTCGACTTAGCCAGGGCGTAGTTTTCCATGGTACCGTGGTAATCTAAGTGATCTCTTGTAAGATTTGTAAAAATTCCCGCGTCAAAGTGAAGCCCCGCCGTCCTCTCCTGAGAAAGAGCCTGAGAGGATACTTCCATCACGCAATATTTGCACCCGTCGTCCGCCATCTCCCTCAAAAGACCGTAAAGCTCGAAACTCTCCGGCGTGGTGAGAACGGATGGAAATTCCCTGTCGCCCGACATATTTTTAACAGTGCCTATAAGACCCGCTTTAACGCCCATAAGTTCCAGGCACTCTTTAATAAGAAACGCCGTGGTAGTCTTGCCGTTAGTGCCCGTAACGCCTATAAGCTTTAAGCGTTTGGCGGGATTTTTAAAGAAATTCCGGCACATAATGGACTGAGCGTATCTCGCGTCCTTGACTATAATTTGATTGGGAAGCTGAAGATCTCTTTCGGCGACTAAAAGAACCGCGCCTTTATCAAGCGCTTCCCGGGCTTTATCGGCCCCGTCAAAGCGAGCGCCTTTTACGCACACGAATACACAGCCTTCGGACGCTTTTCTTGAGTCCTCGGTAATAAACGTCGCCTCTCTGTCGGCAAACGATTTTTTATATTCTATTCCTTTTAAAATTGAAGAGATAAGCATTGTTTTTTGGGCTTCGGTTTAAATAAAAATTTACCGCGTATAGTATAAATTTAATCGTCGACGTCGACCGCGGTCTTAAAGTACACGGTGATAATTTCGCCTTTTTTCACTTTTTCGCCCGGCTCTACGCTTTGTTTATAAGCGTAAACCATGCCGCTGTTTAAAGAGCTGCCTGAAATTTTAATGTTAATGCTGTTGGCGGTCGCGACTTTTTTGGCGTCGTTTACGGAAATCCCGGTAAAATTGGGAACTCGAACGCTCTCCGGCTCGTAATCTTCCTCGGTGTAAACGACTATAACGCCGTCCGATGGAAGTTCCCTCCCGGCTTCGGGCGACTGACCTTTTACGACTTCCCCGTCGCCGATTACTTTTAACGTAAACTCCTTGCCTGAAAGCTCGGATTTCACTTCTTCCACGCTCTTGCCCGTAAAATAAGGGGCTTTATCGGTAAGAAGCGCCGTTTCGTCGTCTTTGTAGGAGCGGGGGACGCCTAAATATGAAAGCGCCTTCTCGAAAATCTCCCCCGCTAAAGGCGCGGCGACCACCCCTCCGCCGTGTTCGCCTTGGGGTTCGTCGACCACTACCAAAACGGAAATTTCGGGGTCGTTGGCGGGAGCGAATCCGCAGAACGACGCGGCGTATTTTTCATCCTCCACGACGGGAAGTTTTTCGGAAGTTCCCGTCTTGCCCGCCACGCGGTAACCCGATACGTAAGCGTTTTTGCCGGTGCCCGTAGACACTACGTCTTCCATATTGGAAGCTATAAAATCGGCCGTTTCTTTTGATATTGCCTGCCGCCTAACCGTGGGGATCGTTTCGGATATGGTATTGCCGTCGTGATCGACGGTTTTTTCAACTAAATAAGGCTTCATAAGCTTGCCGCCGTTCGCCACCGCCGATATGGCCGTTATCATGTGGATAGGCGGTATCTCAAAACTCTGTCCGAACGAGTAAGAGGCTAAGTTTGACTTTGTAAAATCTTCTCTCGAAGTAAAGGCGCTCGTCGCCAGGGGATTTATGTCGCCGGGGAAATCAATGCCGGACGACTCTGTAAAACCGAACGCCTCAAGGTAATCGTAAAATTTTTGTTTTCCCAATCTATCGGCTAAAGTTACGGCGAACGGGTTGCAGGAGTTTTTAAGAAGATCTTTAAAGGATTCCATGCCGTGACCGCCTAACTTCCAGCAGTTTATGTTTCTTTCGGCGGGCGCGTAATATATAGATCCGCCGCAGTAAAATGAAGTGTTGTCGTCGGCCGTTTTCTCGTCTATGGACGCGGAAGCGGTTATTACCTTAAAAACGGAGCCGGGCTCGTATGTTTTAGTGACGGCTCTGTTGCTCCACTGAAGATTCTGGTAATATGATTTTTTGCGGGTTTCCAATTCTTCCTCGTCCGTCGGATATTCGACGGGAGCGCTCGACGCCAGCTCATACTGCGCTAAAAGCTCGTCGTTTTTAATTTTGTTGGGGTCGTTAAGATCATAATCGGGAAGAGAGGTCATACCGAGAACAGCGCCCGTTTTAACGTCCATAACGATCCCCATGACGGTCTTGGCGCCGGTCGTCTCGGCGGCCGACGAAAGAACGTCTTCCAATATGTGCTGGATATACATATCGATAGTGAGGACGAGTCCTTGCCCTTCCTCGGCCTCGAAAGTCGTCCTGTCGGCTTTCGGAAGAAGCTCCTGTTTCGCGTCTTTAGTGGAAATGAGCCTTCCGGAAACGCCTTTTAACACGTCGTCGTATTTAAGCTCAAGCCCGGTAAGACCGTCGCCGTCAGTCCCCGTAAAGCCTATTATCGTGGAGGCTAAAGAAGAATACGGATAGTATCTTTTAACATCCGGGTCGAGCCTTACTATTCCGCTTAAATTTATGGGATTGTCTTTATTGTCTTTAGTTTCTTTTAGAAAAGCCAAAACGGAGTCGCGCTCGGCTTTTTCGACCCTGTTTTTAACGAGGCGGTAAGACGAGTCGGAATTTATATCTTCGTTAAGTTTTTCCTGATCGACGTGAAGTATAGCCGAAAGCGCGCTTACCGTGAGTTCTTTAGCCCTGTCTCTTTTGTCCTCGTCAAGTTTATTGACTTCGGACGGTACTAAATACACTCTCCAAACGTCGGCGCTCTCCGCTAAAACGTTCATATTCCTGTCGTATATACTGCCCCTCTGGGGCTTTATCTCGTTATCGGCGAGATCTTGAAGACGCGCCGCGGTCGAAAGCTCGTCGCCTCTTACTATAACGGTAAAAGCGAGATAAATAAAGGTTATAACGAGGGCGGCGGCAAAAATTCCGAATACGACTTTCCCTCTTCTTGCCATTTGATCTTTGGTTTTCAATCGCGCCGCCTCCTTTCGCTCTTAATTCTGCCATAAAAAGGGCGAAACTCAATCCGCCCTTTTTACAGTAGTTTCCGACGAATTTAAAAACCGAATCGCCGGTTTATGTAAAAACAATCCTCGTCTAAAATGCGTTTACTCCGCTTTAGAGTCTACAGAGTCTACGCCTTTATTTTTGTCTTTGTCCCTATACTCTTTCCCGCCCGAAATTACGACGCGGTCGTCCTGCTCGTCGTCAAAATAAGTGATTTTGTAGCTCTCAAGTTTAATCATTCCAAGTTCGTTCTCGGCGAAATCCTCAACCTTGTCTATTGACACGAGCGATTGCAAATTAGCCGTAAGACGCACGTTTTCGCTCTTCGCTATATCGATTTCGGACTGAAGATCCGAAATTTGGGACGACTTTTCGTTTAATTGGGAGTTGATATTTACCACAAAAGCCACGACGGCGAAAATGACGATCGCCGCGCCGAGAATCGCCAAAGGCTTTAATGAAGAGGCGAAGACGGATCTCGCCCACTCCGCGAACGAAAAATCGGGCTTCTCTTTTTGACGGACTTTTCTTTGTTTTCGAGAAGGGTATTCTATTATCTCGCCGGAAGATTTCTTGGGGTTTCTGCGCCTGGGGTCGGGATCCGCTCCGGGTCTATAGTAAGGGTTGGTTTCGGGGTCGCTGTAATGAGGCGCGTAAAGCGGGGCGGCGGACTCGTCGTCGACGTTACCGAAAAGAGAAAATTCATTGCCGTTGTTATCTTTTGGCACGGCTTGCCGCCTCCTTTTAATATTGCGCTCTAAAGCGGTATTGGTATCGGTTAATCTATATTTTAACGATAGCGCGGAGTTTCGCGCTCCGGCTTCTTGGGTTTTGTTCAATTTCTTTTGGGGAAGGCGTAATAAATTTAAACGGGAGCTTCCCCCGGGGGCTTTTTCCGCATACGCAAACGGGAAATTCCGGCGGACATACGCAGCCTTTTAAGTACTCCGAAAATTTATTTTTCACGATTCTGTCTTCGAGAGAGTGAAAAGTTATTACGGCTAAAACTCCGCCGGGGTTTAATACGCTGAACATATCGCTTAAGGAAGATGGGAGATTTTCAAGTTCGCCGTTTACGTATATTCTTATGGCTTGAAAAGTTCGCCGAGCCGGGTGGGAAGATCGCCTCGCCCCCATAGGAACCGCGTTTGAGATTATATCCGAAAGCTCTAAAGTCGTGCCGATAGGACGTTTCTTTCGCTCTCTTACTATAGCTTTAGCGATAGAGGGCGCGTACTTCTCCTCGCCGTATTTATAGATTATATCTTTAAGTTCTTCTTCCGAAAAAGTATTTACGACGTCGAAAGCGGAAAGGCCCTCTTTAGACATCCTCATATCGAGGGGCGCGTCGGTATGAAACGAAAATCCCCTTAGAGGATCGTCAAGCTGATGAGAGCTTACTCCCAAATCGGCTATAACGCCGTCGCAGGAGTTTATATTGAGCGATCTTAAAACGGACTTAACGTTGCAAAAGTTTTCTTTCACTATGGTAATATTCGGAACGCCCGAAAAACGCTTTTTTAAAGCTTCAACCGCGTCCGGGTCTCTGTCGACGGCGATTAGCCCGCCGCTTCCGTTTAAGCGCTCCAATATCCCCGCCGAGTGACCGCCGCCGCCCGCCGTCGCGTCTAAATACACGCCGCCGGGTCTTATGGACAACGCGTCTAAAGATTCGTTTAATAAGACGCTTTTATGAAAAAATTCCATATCGGTAAGTAAAATCGCTTAAACGGAAAACCTTAGAGGTAAACGCCTTCGGAGAGGTCGTCTTCCCGGTCTGAATCTATCAGTTTCCACGCGTCTTCATTCCAAATCTCTATGCAGTTGCCCATGCCGACTATGGCGACTTCCTCGCCGAGATCGGCGTATTTAATCATCTCGGCGTCAAGAGTGATTCTGCCTTGCTTATCCATTTTGCAGGGCGCGACGTGACTGAAGAACTTGCGCCTTTTAATACGCTGTTCGCGGGTGTCGCCGTCGTTCTCGTTTTTTTCGACGAGCTCAAGCCAGCGTTCGCCGCTGTAAAGGCAGAGGCACCTGTCGGGAGCGCGGAAAATATAAAAGTTGTCGCCTAATTCCTCGCGAAAAATAGAGGGGATGAAAATTCTGTTCTTGGGATCTACTCCATGGTAGAAAGTCCCGGTAAAACTCATGTCTTTATCCTCCTTTCGCGCTCCACAACGCTCTTATTAGGTGGAATCCACATGAACCGGCAACCCACCTCGGGAATAATTATAAAGCTTGACCACAAAAAAATCAAGCCTTTTTAGCGTTTTTAAAAGATAATATTTTTATTCTTTATTAGAATTAAAGTCAAGGAACACACAAAACGCGACCGCCAAAAAAGTTCACAGAAAAAACATACGGTCGTTTATATTTACATTTTATACAAATTATCAACTTAATTTTTTAAGAAAGTGATAACGAATTGTTAATTTTTTGTAAGATAAATCTCCGAACTGAAAATAAGACAAAAGACGCGCCAAAGAAGACGCGCCTTCCGTGAGGAAAAAATATGATCTCTAGAATTGTAAAAATCAAAATTGCAGGTTTAATTTATTTCTTCTCTTCTGTAGCGTTCTCTAAATTCTCTCGGAGTCATGCCGGTGTGCTTCTTAAAGACTCTTCCGAAATGACTTTGCGACGAAAAAGAAAAATTGCTGGCTATCGTGTCGTAAGGGTCGTTTGTGTAAATAAGCTCGCGTTTCGCGAAATTTACCTTTTCGTCCGCCACGAACTCGGTGAGCGTCTTGCCTTCGTGCTTTGAAAACAGGTCGGATAAATAACTCGCGTTCACGTCGACGGCTTTGGCGATTTCGACTAAAGAGATCTTTTTGTAAATATGTTTCATTATATAGTCTTTGCTCGCGGTGACTATGGGGTTGATCCTGTCCTGCGCCAAGCGCTCTTTAACAAGGCTCGCGTAATGAAACTCGGCGGTTCTCGCCACGGCCTCGGCTTCCTCTTCGCTGCCGGCGTCCTCGATTTTACTTGTGTAAGACTCGGCTAAAGCGAGCGCCGATTCTGGAGTAATCCCTCCGGCGATAGCGGAGCGCGACGAAATGGCGACTATTGAAATCGCGTCGTTTTTAGCGCCTCTTAAACGCGACTTGGATATATTGCCGCGAGGTTCGCGAATATCCTGTAAAATACACTTTTTTAACTCTTCCGAGTCGCCCGACTTAATGCTCTCCTGTTCGCGTTTTTCAAGTTCATAGCCGCTTCCTATGTTGCCGCCGCGTCTTTCAGGCTTTTCCGAGCGTCTTTTTTTGTCCTGCGCTATTAGTTTTTTAATTTCGGGGTCGATTTCTTTTGATTCGTAAGGCGAAGTCTCGTCGTTAATTTGAGAAAAAAGCATAAAGGCGCACTCGTAGACGTTCTCAAGGCACGCCTCGGAAACTTTGTAGATTACGCTTCTGTTGATGTTGTGGTTCTCGACGGTCTGCAAAGCGGCGACGTCGGGAGAGTCGCAGCAGCAGACGGGACCTATGACGAATGTCTTCCCGCCGCCTTTAACTATGGCGTAGAGAGAGTGACCTTTGTCAACGTAAAAAACAGGGTTGTCGTCGGAGGCTTTAGAGAGAATTAAATTTTCAAACGACACGTCGCAGGCTAAGGGGTCAGCTTCCCGGTCGGCTCCCATAGAGGCCGTCATAACGCCGTTCTCGTCGTATTGTCGAACGGGCGCGCGCAAAAGCCTCATAATTGAGTTGCATAAACTTTCAACGCTTAACACATATATCCTTCCTTTTTTGTTATCAGATCTTGACGATCTTAAATTTATATCAAAAAATATTATCATTTTTTAATAAATAAATCTAAAATAAATAAAAAATAATTTGTAAATTTTTTCACAAAAAGAAAATAAATATAAATTTTCGCCTATTCAGCGCTTAAAAAGAAGCGTCGCGCTCACAGTTTTAGATTATTTGACAAAATCTAAAACCCGCGCTATAATATCGTTAAAATTAACAAATGGGGCGTGTTTTTTGAAAAAGAAGGAGATAGCGGTGGTAACCTCCCGATATGTTGTAGGAGGCGTTTCCAAAGTACTTATCAATATGCTTGACTTTATAGATTACGACAAATACTCCGTAACGCTTTACACGAGCGGGGGGGGGGCTAATAGGATACGACTCCGTAGTAAATAAAAACGTAACCGTAAAATATCGCGCCGACAATCCTTTTTTCTCAGACGCTACCGAGATATCCGACATTGTAAAAAATTACATAAAAGAAAACAGATATTTAAAAGCTTTTGAAGCTTTTTTTAGCAGATGTCTTTCACGTATCTTTGTAAAAAACGATATTCTCAATAAAAAGTTTTTCGCCCGCTCCCTACCTTCTTTTGATAAAAAAATTTACGACGCTATAATATCGTATCACGCCGTGTGTTTGGGGTTTACTTTCGCCTCCGCGAACATGCTTAAAGCCAGGAAGCGTATCGCTTTTATACATGGCTTCATTGAAAGAAACGACGAACTATGTAAACTTCTAAAGTCATATGATAAAATCTATTGCGTAAGTTCCGGCTGTTTGGAGAGTTTTAATAAAACCTACCCCGAGCTGTCAAATAAAACCGAAGTTTTCCTCAATCTCCAAAAAACCGGCGAGATAAAAGAGAAAGCGAAAGAACAAATAGAACCGGAGTTTTTAAACGACGACTATATCTTATCGGTAGGAAGACTCGCGGAGCAGAAAGCTTTTGAGACGGCGCCTAAAATCTCCCGTATGCTTTTAGACGACGGGTATGACATAAAATGGTACATTATCGGAGAAGGATCCACGCGCAAGGCTATCGAAGAAGAAATTAAAAAATATAAAGTGGAAAATAACGTATTTCTTTTAGGCGAAAGGTTTAACCCCCTATCCTTATATGAAACACTGTCTTTTATATGTTCAAACTTCTCTTTACGAGGGCTTATGCACGACTACCCTCGAAGCTAAGATCCTTCAAAAGCCCGTCGTTACCACGAACGTAGCCGGAGCCTCGGATCAATTCGACAACTACGAAAACGGGATAATCACCGAGGACTTATCTCCCGAAAACGTATATAAAGCCATAAAATACCTTTTAGACAACCCGAAAGTCCGCGAAAAGTTTTCCGAAAGAAACGAAAACACAAGCGGAAACGAGGAAGAATTAAACAAGCTTTACGATTTTATTTGAAGGCTATACCGCGATTTTATCTGAAAGCTATACTAATTTGTTACGTTTTATTGAGGACTTCTATCGCCAAGTAAATTAAAGATACGTTCCGGCTTTTAAATACCCGGACGGAAGCGAACCCGCGGGTCTTAAAACCCGCGGGATTGTTAATTTTGTTTGACGACGCGTCGTATATATCGTAATGGCTTACGACTCTTATTTTTTAAACTCCCGGACGATGGCGAATCTAAAATAAACGGTAATTTTTTAACAAAAAAAATAAATATAAATTTCCCCTTTTAAATAGCCGGTTTTTGTGATATAATAGATTTTAATAAATTTTTGTTTTAACCGCTGGAAAGAGTGATTTTATTGATAAGCGTTATAGTTCCGGTTTATAACGTCGAGCCGTACTTAAAAAGATGTGTCGACAGCATTTTAAACCAAACATATAAGGATTTTGAACTTATACTTGTAGACGACGGCAGTACGGATCGTTCGGGGGAAATTTGCGATGAATATAAAAAGTCGGACGATCGGGTAAAAATCATGCATAAAGAAAACGCGGGTATTTCCGACGCCAGAAATAAAGGCATAGAGGAGGCTTTTAAGAGCTCTTCGGAGTGGATAACTTTTGTTGACAGCGACGATTTCATTCACCCCGAAACCTTCGAGCGTCTCCTTTCGGCTAACGTTAAAAACGGGACCGATTTAAGTATATGTGAATTTATGTCGGTAAGCTCCTGCCCCCCCCCCGTTCGTCGATTTAACGAGCGCGAAAGTCACGAAACCGCCTTTAGAGGAGTTTTACATTAAACATAATACTCAATCGATCGTGGCGTGGGGAAAGCTTTATAAAAAATACATCTTTGAGAATACGCGTTACCCTACGGGAAAACTTCATGAGGACGAATATGTAACTTACAAAATACTGTTTTCTCTTAATGAAATTTCATATGTCGACGCTCCTCTTTACTATTATTTTAAAAACCCCAACGGCATAACAGGCAAATGGGACAACAGAAGAATTTACGCTCTGGACGCGTTTAACGAACAGGTGGAGTATTTTTTAAACAGAGGCTCAAAGAAACTCGCGGTTTTCGCGGCGGGGGTGTTTTTCTACAAAACAAGCGTCTTTTATAAAGCGGTTAATGAAAATTCCGGGGAAAACAAAAATGAAAGCGTAAAGTATATAGAAAGAAAAGCTAAAGAGGGCTTAAAAAAATATAAAGAACTTACGGACGCGTCTATAGAAAAATACCCATACTTTTACTGGGTGGCGCGCCCTGTTTACTCTAAAATATACTGGTCCTATAAAGCCTTAGTTAGTAAGATTAAAAAGCTTTTTCGGCTTGAATAACCGATAAAAACATGATATAATGCACTTATCTTTGTTAAAGGAATGA
>CAYUEV010000005.1:0-57069 GCA_964443825.1 uncultured Eubacteriales bacterium | reverse complement strand
GACGTTCGCTCCCGCTATGATCGAACTTCCGCAAGGGTTAAAATCCGATACGGGCAGAATCGAAGGAATTATTAAGACTTCCTCCGAAGTCGCGTCCGTAGAGGTCAACGGCGTTAAAGCGGAGCTTGCGGGAGAGAAAGACGGCGTTAAGGAGTGGAAATACACTTTTGAAAGCAGTCACGCGGGCGAAAAGACGTTTAAGGTGACGGCTTACAACAGCGCGGGGCAGAAGTCGCCGGAATTCACAATGACAGTGACTTTCGCGCAGGGCGTTACAGATGACAGCACAGAGCCTAAATCGTTTATAGAAAAACTTGTCGCGTTTATCAGAAATATTATGGGACTTATCGACAGGCTTTTAGAAGGATTCATGGTTTTATTGTAAAATAAAAGCGGCGGAGTAAAATCCGCCGTTTCTTTATAAGCCGTAATTTTCGACCATGTATTTATAAATCCGCTCGCAGGCTTTGCCGTCTGTGTAGTCGTAAAACCTGTCAAGAGCTTTCAGGCGTTCGTCCTCATATTCGTCGTTATCTTTAACGACGTCTAAAATAAATTTTTTTAAGTCGTCGACCGTATAGAGATAAGGGCATTTGTAATTTTCTTTAAAATCGTCAAAATAAATTTCCCACTTTGATTTGAAGGAGTCAAGATCCTCAATACATAAGGCGACAGGTCTTTTTAAGGGGAGATAATCATAGTAAAGAGAAGAATAGTCGGTAATAAGAGCGTCGGTCTCGGTTAAAAATTCATAGAGCTGTAGATTTTTGGAGTTTAAAAAGTCGTTGTCGGCAATCGTGATGTTGCTCATGTTGGCGATATGCATGACGCTCACGTCCTGCACGGGATGAGGTCTAATATAGAGAACCGCGTTGTTTTCTCTAAGACAGGCGTTTATTTCCTCCATCTCCTCGCGCGATTTAACGACGGGAAGACCCAAAGGGAATGTGTTCTCTATGCTGAAACCGGCGGCGGTACTGTGCTGACGATAAGTGGGCGCCCAGATAATGCTCGTTTTATCGCGGTTTTCGCGCTTTCCGGCGTGTTTAAACATTATATCCGTGCGGCAGAAACCGAAATTTCGCAAAGTATCGTCCGTGTAACCGACGCTATAGTAATAATCGTTAAAAAGGTAAGTCGTGACGCTGGTTAAATCGACTTCGCCTCTTTTTTTGGCGTAATCCCTGACGATTTTAAGAGGCATGCCGTGGTCGAGAAAAACGCGCTTCTGCTGATAGTTTTTTTTATAAATATAGCTGTTGCAGTCGATTATATATTTTGTAAAAAAGAAATACAAGTAAAAATCAAGCGTCTGTTTAAAATTTTTAGGCTTGGGGGTAACGCACTTAATTTTAACGCCCAAAAGCTCGTTTTTAAAATTTTTCGGGTCTTTGACTATCCAAACAAGCTTGTATTTTTCGGGGACGTCGGTATTTTCAACGAGATATTTAAAAAACCAATAAGTGTTGTCGGAAAATTCGGGAGCGGACTCGAACGCTATAACATTCCCTCTTGGGATATTTTTTGTAATATCAAGTATTTTATCTATTGTTTCCTGTCGCATAACGTTTTTATTTACTCCTTTTGAATATTTTTGATATATACTCCATGGCCGTGTCTTTAAGGTAGATAAACGGCTCGGCTTTGGTTATGGCGGAGATAAGGAAAAAGACGACGACGCCGGTCAGGACTTCCACCACAAGAAGCGGGAGAGAGGGCAGTTTTATGAGACGCCCCTCGATATAGACGATTACCGCCATGGCGGCGGAAATAAGGAGACCGGGCGCCATATCTACGGCGAGCTCTTTGTAGCTATATGAAACGAGCTTTTTATTGGGAAGAGTGTTGGCGACGGAAGCTATAAAAGTCGTTAAAAAAATGCTGTAGGCTATAGCGTCCACGCCGTGATTCATCACAAGAAAAAGTATTATTAGTCCCGAACCTTTTTTTAGTATTTCGAGCTTAAGGATTATATCGCTCCTGCCGACGGCTTTTATCGTTTGAAGGTTGGCTTGCTGTATAGGCTCAAAACAGTAAGTTATACAATAAATTTGAAGATACGGGACGCAAGGAAGCCATTTATCGGTAAGAAGAACGGATATTAAGGGTTTCGCTACGACGGCGACGCCGAACATCATCGGGCAGATGATATAAGCGGCGGTGCGTATCGAGCGGCGCATCATGTTTTTAACCTCGACGGGATTCGACTGCGATTTTGAGATTGCGGGAAACAGGACGTTGGAAATCGAGGTGTTGATGTTAGTGACGAGAAGATTTGGAATTTGCTTGCCTTTATCAAAAAACGCCAAGTCGTTTGACGAGTAAATTTTGCCGATTACCAAACTCCTTATCTCGTTATAAGACGTGTCGATAAGAGAGGCGACGAGGATTTTCCAGCCGTATGAAAAAAGCGATTTAAGCCTTGTAAACGAAAATTTAAGCTCCGGCTTCCAGTGAATGGTAAGACCTAAAATCACAGTGTCCATCGTGGTATTGGTAAGATACTGCCCGACTAAAGCCCAGACGCCGTAACCCGCGTAAGCCATCCAAATCCCGACGACGGCGGAAACCGTCGTGCCGATTATGGTTGAGAAAAAGAACTTTTTAAAAATCATTTTCCTCGACACGAACGCCTGTTGAACATTGTTTACGGCGGTTAGGGGGATTCTTAACCCCAAAACCCGCAGGACGGGGCAAAGCTGTTCGTAACCTTCGCCGTAAAACGACGCTATCAAAGGAGCCGCGAAGAAAAGAATCAAATAAAGCGCCAAAGACAGGAGTATCTGGAAATAGAGTATGGTTGAAAAATCTAAATTATCCGCGTCTTTTTTTTGGATAAGAGAACTGCCGAGACCGTTCGCGACAAAGCAGTTAGCGAACGTTATGAAGATCGTAACGAGAGTAATAAGCCCGTAAGCCTCGGTGGTGAGAAGCCTCGCCAGCACGACTGAAACGACGAAGGTGACGATTTGAGCCGTAATCCTCTCGCCGAATTTCCAAAAAAGACCTGAGAGAACCTTATTTTTAGTGTCGTCCATAATTTACCTTTTAGCGCGAGAAAATTAAAACGCGCCGTGAGCGCATAACGTATTAAAATATTAACGTAATTATACAGCGTTTTGAAAAGAATGTCAATAATTTAAATTTTCGATTTACAAATGTGTTTTTGTATGGTATAATCGCCTTAAAAGGGGAATAGAAAATGGGAAATGAAGATAACGATAATTTAACTCCCGACGGCAATAACGACGATGTTGTCAAAAATTCGGACGATACAGATTTTGATATTGACGACGCGGAACTCGATTTGCTTATTTCCGAGTATCTTGGCGACGAAGATGAAAGCGACGGCGTTGCGGACGGCGGTTTTGAATTATTCAAAAAACCGGCGGCTGTCGCTCCTAAACAGCCTGTAAGAACTCAAGATTTGGAAGAAATGGGCGAGTACGACGCCGATAACGCTAATATTTTAGGCAAAACCACTCTCTTTGATTCGCTTCTGAACGATGAAACCGAGGACGACGACGGGAGAAATTCTCAAAGGGATAAAAAGAGCCGCGAAAAAAAGAAACTCGCTAAAGACTCCAGACCAAAAACCAGCAAGAAAGAAGACGAAAAAACAACCTCCGTAATACTAAAAGCTATAATGGCGGTTGGAGCGTGTATATTGATTGTGGCTCTGGTGGGGATAATTTTTACGGTCAATAAAATAACGTCGTCCGGAAAAGGGCTCGTGGAGTACGCGCCGCAGACCGTCATGGCGATTACTATACCCGGAGTAACGACGCCGCGGTAACCGGGGATAATAACCGATTTTAACGGAGCGGTTAATGTTAATAAAGAGCGGCTTTACGCCTTGGCAGACAAATCAGAAACGGAAGATCCGTCTTTTACATGGTCAAAAAAGACTATGTATTTCGATATCCGGCTTTTGAGTTCGTTAGTCGACGTGCGCGCGATTTTAACAAGATTAAAATAAGCGCCGTCATTATGGGCGTCGACGCGACTTTCGCTGGCGTCGCGGCTTACTCGAATATAATTTGGCAGTATTACATAAAATCATTCCCATAGTTTTGTCATATTTTACATATATGCAGTTGATTTTTTCAAAATAAGATGATAATATGTTGAATGTCGGACAGTTTGACATTCGACATTTTTTATTGTGGAGATGATTATTTGGAAGAAAGATACGTCGGTATGGAAATATATTCCCTGGCTAAAATGACAATGAGATTTATGGAAAGCAACAGTCACAAATCGCTTGTCGACAGCATAACCGGCACAAACGGCTGGATTTTGGGGATTATCGACCACAACAAAGATAAAGAGATATTCCAAAGGGATATAGAGGAAAAGTTCGGCATAACGCGATCTACCGTGTCGAAAGTCGTAAACCTAATGGTTCAAAAAGGGCTTATCGAGCGTTCCCCGGTTGATTACGACGCAAGACTTAAAAAGCTCTCCTTAACCGATAAATCGCGAAAACTCATTGAGTATATGCACGAAGACCATAAAAATATGGACGACGTTCTTTTAGAAGGATTCTCGGAAGATGAAATAAATACGCTTTTTGATTTTTTGGGCAGAATGAAGCATAATATTAAATCGACTTGCGGATGTTTAGGCAGGTGCTTTAAAGAGAGCGGCGAGGATCTCTTTGAGGAAGATAATTTAGGCGTTGACAATTTGGGGGAATGACGTTAAATGATAAAAAGGCTTTCAAAATGCGTAAGGGAGTATAAAACCCAGACGATATTGACGCCGATTTTTGTAATAGGCGAAGTTATAATGGAAGTGATTATTCCGCTTCTTATGGCAAGTCTTATAGATAACGGCATAAACGTCGACAACGGCGCGTCGCAGGGGAATATGGGCTATGTTGTTAAAGTGGGCGCGATTCTCCTGGCGTGCGCCGTAGTATCGATGTTTTTCGGGTGCGCGGCGGGCAGAACGTGCGCCGTGGCGAGCGCGGGATTCGCTAAGAATCTAAGGCACGATATGTACTATAACGTTCAGAATTTTTCATTTTCAAATATTGATAAATTCTCGACCGCGAGCATTGTGACGAGGATCACGACCGACGTAAATAACGTTCAGACGGCTTTTATGACGGTTATAAGAATCGCCGTAAGAAGCCCTATGATGATGATTTTCAGCTTCGCTTTCGCTTTTAAGATTAACCATAGACTGGCGTCAATTTTTATAATTGTTTTGCCGGTTCTCGCCTTTACGCTGCTGTTTATCACAAAAAAAGCGCATCCGCTGTTTAGAAAAGTTTTTAAGACATACGATAAATTAAACGCCGTAGTCGAAGAAAATTTAAGGGGCGTAAGAGTGGTAAAGTCGTATATTCGCGAAGATTATGAAATTGATAAATTCGATAAAATAAGCGAGAGCATCTATAAAAACTTTACTAAAGCCGAAAAAACGCTCGCTTTTAACAGCCCGGTAATGCAAATCTGCATCTATATAAGCACAATAATAATATCATGGCTTGGGGCGAGACTCGTGGTGAGTTCCGGCGGAACCGATCTGTCGACCGGCGAACTTATGAGCCTGCTTACCTATACCGTTCAGATATTATCGGGACTTATGATGATCTCGATGATTTTCGTCACGATGACGATGGCCAGGACGAGCGGGGAGAGAATCGTCGAAATACTCGATGAAAAAAGCGATCTTACAAATAAAGAATCCGCCGTAAAAACAGTAAAAGACGGTTCCGTTGAATTTAAGAACGTGGATTTCGCGTATTCGGGGAAAGCCGGAAAACTCTGTCTCGATAACGTAAACGTAAAAATAAATTCCGGAGAAACGGTAGGTATAATAGGCGGCACGGGTTCTTCTAAATCTACTCTCGTTCAGCTTATCCCAAGGCTTTACGACGTAACAAGCGGGTCTGTTAAAGTAGGGGGCGTGGACGTAAGAGATTACGATATTGAGTCGCTTAGAAACGAAGTGTCCGTAGTTCTTCAGAAAAACGTTCTCTTTTCTGGTACCATTAAAGAAAACTTGCGTTGGGGAAATGAGAACGCGACCGACGAGGAAATAGAGCGTATTTGCAATTTAGCGCAGGCGTCCGAATTTATAGAATCTTTCCCCGATAAATACGACACATACATCGAGCAGGGCGGCTCTAACGTGTCGGGCGGACAGAAGCAAAGGCTTTGTATCGCTAGAGCTCTTCTTAAAAAGCCTAAAATTTTGATCCTGGACGACTCCACAAGCGCCGTCGACACTAAAACGGACGCTTTAATAAGAAAGGCGTTTAAAGAGGAAATACCCGCGACCACTAAAATAATAATAGCTCAAAGAATAGCCTCGGTCGAGGACGCGGATAAAATCATAGTTATGGACGACGGAAAAATATCCGCCATAGGAAATCATCAAGAACTTATGGAAAAAAGCGACATATACAGAGAAGTGTACGAGTCGCAGATTAAAGGAGGCGACTACGATGAGCGAAACTAATAAAAACGCCGATATAAGACCCGCGGGAGGACCGAGGGGAACAAGAGGACTTGTCGGCAAACCGCAGGTAAAAGTGAATAAAAAGACGGTAAGAAGGCTTTTGAGCTATTTTGGAAAATATAAATTTCACATGGTCGCCGTGTTCGCGTTTATTCTTATCTCGTCTTTAGCGAGCGTCTTATCGTCTCTTTTTTTGGAAACGCTTATCGACGATTATATAACCCCAATGCTCGCGGGAACTGTCGGCGTGGACGAAGGGTTTAACGGACTTTTTAAGGCGCTGGCCGTGATGGGCTTAATTTATATTTCCGGCGCACTGTCGAGTTTTTTTTACAACAGGCTGATGGCCGTCGTTTCGCAGGGCATTTTGAAACAGATAAGAGATGCAATGTTCTCACATATGCAGACTTTGCCGATAAAATATTTTGATTCGCACAGTTTCGGCGACACAATGAGCTTTTACACCAACGATACCGACAGTTTAAGGCAGATGATTTCGCAGAGCGTCCCGCAAGCGCTGGCGTCGATTACCACAATTATAACGATTTTTGTTTCAATGTTAAGACAGAGTATATGGCTCACTCTTTTTGTAATAGTTTTTCTTTTGGTTATAATTAAAATTATGGGCTTCGTAGGCGGAAAGAGCGGCAAATACTTTGTTAAACAGCAAAGATCCGTCGCCGACCTTAACGGCTATATTGAGGAGATGATAAACGGTCAGAAAGTCGTTAAGGTATTCTGCCATGAAGATAAAGCTAAAGAGGAATTTGATAAAAAGAACGAAGAACTTTGCTACAATATGACTAAGGCCAACAGTTACGGCAATAACGTAGGACCCATTATGAACAACATGGGCTACCTTCTCTATGTCGCTATAGCGATATTGGGCGGGGCGTTGGCGATTAACTCAATTCCGAATCTTTCGCTTTTGGGTTGGAACACGCTTTCGCTGGGCGTTATAGCGTCGTTTCTTACGCTTTCAAGGAGTTTTGTGCAGCCGATTTCACAAATATCGCAGCAAATAAACGCAATCGCTCTCGCCATGGCGGGCGCCGAGAGAATATTTACTTTAATCGACGAGCCTTCGGAAGAAGATAACGGGTATGTGACTTTAGTGAACGCGAAAGTCGACGATAAAGGCAAAGTAACCGAAACGCCTGAAAGAACGGGCGTGTGGGCGTGGAAACATCCCCACGGAGACGGGAGCGTAACTTATACGCGCCTTATGGGGAACGTTGTTCTCGACGACGTCGACTTTGAATATGAAAAAGGCAAACCCGTTCTTCACAATATTTCTCTGTACGCGGAACCCGGTCAGAAAGTGGCGTTCGTGGGCGCTACGGGCGCCGGCAAAACTACGATTACCAATCTTATAAACAGGTTTTATGATATAGCCGACGGAAAAATAAGATACGACGGGATCAATATAAACAAAATCAAAAAACCCGATTTAAGGCGTTCAATGGGAATAGTTCTTCAAGACGTAAATCTTTTTACCGGCACGGTTATGGAGAATATACGCTACGGGAGACTTACCGCGACTGACGAAGAGTGCATAGCCGCCGCGAAACTCGCTAACGCGGACAGCTTTATAAGGATGCTCCCCGACGGGTATGATACGGTTTTATCGGGCGACGGGAGCGGACTTTCGCAGGGTCAGAGGCAGCTTATCTCCATAGCGAGAGCGGCAGTCGCGGATCCGCCCGTAATGATACTTGACGAAGCCACGTCTTCAATAGACACGAGAACCGAGGCCATAGTTCAAAGGGGCATGGACGCTCTTATGAAAGGGCGAACGGTGTTTGTTATCGCCCACAGGCTCTCTACCGTTAAAAATTCCGACGTGATTATGGTTCTTGACCACGGGAGGATTATAGAGCGCGGCAACCATGAAAAACTGATAGCCGAGCGCGGCAGTTATTACAGGCTTTACACGGGCTCTTTTGAACTTGAATAAATAATCATTGACAAAGCGGCGGTAAATAATGTACAATATGTCAGGCAATTTAAAGAACGGAACCCTTAAAAGCTTTCAGCTTAGTTTGTTGTTATGAGAAAAATTTTAAGAATGTTAAAGCCCTTCGTTGGGACGCTCATACTCTCGATAATTTTTTCGGCGTTTAATTCCATACTCGATATGGTAATACCTATTTACACGAAATACATTTTAAGCGACGGCATAATCCCCAAGAACATGAACAACATACTGAAGTTTGGGCTTATCATGTTGGGGATGACGGTTTTAAGCATGGTGGCGTCGGTTCTTAACACTTACTTTTCGACTAAAACGTCGGTAAATTACGCCATGAACATTAGGAATCACGTTTTTAAAAAGGTGTCGAGACTCTCTCAAAACGACGTCGATAAAATTGGCGTGTCCTCTCTTATGACGAGAACCACTCACGACGTAAGACAAGTGCATGAGATTATACTTAATTCCTTAAAATCGGTTCTCCCCGTGCCTATATATTTTATTGGCGGGCTGTACATGGCGAACCAGGTAAACCATAAGCTTATGAAGCTTATTTTTGTGGTAGTTCCCATTTTGCTGCTTATTGTAGTCGTGGTATTTATCTTTATTATGCCGATGTTTACCAAGGTGCAAAAGCTCCTCGATAAAATGAACTTTGTTTTAAGAGGGAAGATAGGCGGCATAAGAGTAATCAGAGCGTTTAATAAATCGGATTACGAAGACGAGCGTTTTGACGAAACTAACAGGGCTTTAACGAAACTCACTCTTAAGGCGAACAGGATATTGTCGAGTCTCATCCCGGTTATAACGGTAGTTCTCTATTCTCTTATATGTTACATAATTTATATGTGCATAAGTGAGGCGGCGGTACCGGGGAACACTAAAAAACAGATACTCGACACCATACCTAATATGTATATGTTTATATCGTACTTTTCGCTTGTCATACTCGCTATGTCGACCGTAGTAACCATAGTAATATCGTTCCCCAAAGCCGCCGTGTCGGCAAGGCGCATTAACGCGATACTCGATTCGGTTCCGGATATTAAAGACAGCGAAAATCCTAAAGTCCCCGATGAAAACATAAAAGGCTCGTTAGAATTTGAAAACGTGTCGTTTAAATACAAACCGGAAGAGCCGAAGAAAACAAGAACTCAGAAAATAATAAGCAAATTACAAAAGAAGAGTAAGGAACTCGAAAAAAAATCCAAATCAAATAATCCGCCTGAAAACGACGATAAAACTATAGAGGACGAGAAAAAAACGGAAGAAAAACCCGCGGTTATACCTTTTGACGACGGGACAAACAGGAAAAAATACGACGAGGACGCCGTTGAAGATATAAGTTTTAAATCGAAGAGCGGCGAAGTCACGGCGATAATAGGCATAACCGGCTCGGGCAAGACGACGCTCGTAAATTTAATACCGAGGCTTTACGACGTGACGGAAGGGAGAATCCTTTTAGACGGAGTGGATATACGCGATATGTCCTTAAGCGAGCTACATAAGAGAATCGCTTACGTCCCGCAGCAGAGTTATCTTTTTAGCGGTACGGTGAAGGACAATATAAAATTCGGAAATCCCGACGCTAGCGATTCGGAAGTTTGGAAAGCCGTTGAAATCGCGCAGGCCAAGACGTTTGTGACCAATATGAGCGACGGCATAGACAGCTTTGTGTCGCAGGCGGGAAAAAACTACTCCGGCGGTCAGAAACAGCGCCTCGCCATAGCGAGAGCCGTTATAAAAGAAGCCGAGATATATATTTTTGACGACAGTTTTTCAGCTTTAGATCTGGCGACGGACGCGAGATTAAGAGCCTCGTTAAGAGAGTATCTCCCGAACGCAAATATTATAATAGTCGCGCAAAGAGTGGGCACGGTAATAAACGCAGACAGAATAATAGTAATGGACGACGGACGCGCCGTAGGAGTCGGGACGCATAAAGAACTTCTCGATAATTGCCCGGTATACAGAAAAATAGTCGAGTCGCAACTTACAGAGGAAGAAGTGGAGGCGACCGTATGAACAGAACCAAGGAAGTAAAAAAAGAAGCCGCCCAAAATTCCGATATAGAGTATCTTGAAAGCAAGTACTCCTCATATAAGCCGAGAAAAGGCGTAGCGAACACTGTGACCAACGCTAAGGGCACGACTTTCAGGTTTTTTAAGCTTTTAATCCCCTATTGGTTCTCTGTGTCGATAGTGTGTATATCTTCAATAGGGACGACTTTCGCGAATGTCTTAGCGCCGCAGTATATGGCGGATCTTATCGACAGTGCTCAAAAGACCATTGAATTGCACGCAAACGAGGGCGCGCCGATAGATTTCGGTTCAATATATGAAAAGGGAACTATATTTTATCAGCTGCTAATTTTAGGCGCGCTTTATGTCGCTTTAGGGCTGTTTACTTTTGTGCAGCAGTTCGCGGGAGCGGGAGTTACCCAGAAGCTTGTGTTTAATTTGCGAAAAGACGTAAATAATAAGCTCTCCAATCTCCCTCTCAGCTACTTTGACAAGAACACAAAAGGCGATATAATAAGTAAAATCGTAAACGATATAGATAACGTTTCTCAAAATCTTCAAAATAGCTTTCTTACGGTTCTTACTGGCATAATTCAAGTCGTTGGATCTTTAATAATGATGCTAAAGACCGGCAACCTCGTTATGACTATAGCGTCGATATTTTTAGTCCCGTTTAGCGGAACTATAGCATATAAAATATCTAAAATCTCAAAAAGATGGTTTTCTAAGTACTGGGCCTCAATGGGCGCTATGAACGGTCACGTCGAGGAGATGTACTCGGGACACAGCCTTGTAAAGATATTTAACCATGAGGAGCAGTCGATAGAAGAATTTGGACTTATAAACAGGAATCTTCGCAACAACAGTTTTAAAGCGAATATGATCTCGGGTATATTGAACCCGATTTTAAATCTATGCAAAAATATAAATTACGTTTCGGTTTGCATTATAGGCGGATGTTATTATATAGGCAAATGGTTTAATACGGGAATCACAATTTCAAACCCTTTGCCGATAGGATCGATCGAGGCGTTTTTATCATATTCGTCTTTATTTTCAACGCCTATAACAAATATATCAAGGATGATAAACAATATCCAGTCGTCGTTAGCGTCGGCTGAGAGAGTTTTCGCGCTTCTTGACGAAGAAGAACAGACGCCCGACGACGTCGAAAACGAGCCCGAAGGTTCTTTAAAAGGGGAAGTAGAGTTCGACCACGTGAGTTTTCGATATAAAGAGGATACGCCTCTCATAGAGGACTTCTCGTTAAAAGCCGAGCCGGGACAGCTTGTGGCGATAGTAGGTCCTACAGGGGCGGGCAAAACGACTATAGTCAACCTCTTAATGAGATTTTACGACATTAACGGCGGCCATATACGTCTTGACGGAATCGATATAAACAAAATGTCGAGAAATAAATTAAGAGAGAATTTCGGCATGGTTCTTCAGGATACGTGGCTTTTTAAAGGGACGATTAAAGATAACATATGCTATGGAACTGACGACGTGACGGACGAAAAAATGAATGAAGCCGCAAAAGAAGCGGGAATTTACGATTATATAATGTCTTTGCCTAAGGGATTCGACACGGAACTTACCGAGGACGGTTCTAATATTTCGCAAGGTCAAAGGCAGCTTATAACCATCGCGAGAGCTCTTTTAAAGAATCCCAAGGTTCTTATTTTAGACGAGGCTACGTCGTCGGTCGATACGAGGACGGAAGCCGTGGTGCAAAAAGCAATGGGCGAACTTATGAAAGGCAGAACGAGCTTTGTTATAGCCCACAGGCTCTCCACTATTAAAAACGCCGACAATATAATCGTTATGCGCCATGGGAAAATAGTGGAGCAGGGGACGCATAAAGCTCTTTTGGAAAAAGAAGGATTTTACTGGAAACTTTACAGCAGTCAGTTTACAAACGGCATACCCGAAGATATAGAATAACTTTAAACCGGAGAAATTTATGTCGATAGAAAGAGTAAGGGAATTTTTTAAAGAAAAGGGTCTTTCCGAAAAAATTATTGAGTTTGACTCGTCGAGCGCCACTGTCCCTCTCGCCGCGAAAGCTTTGGGAACGGACGAGGCGAGAATCGCCAAAACGCTCTCTTTTGTCCAAAAGAACGGTCCGGTTTTAATAGTTTTAGCGGGGGACGTTAAAATCGACAACCATAAATATAAAGACGAGTTCCATGAGAAAGCGAAAATGCTCTCTTCGGAAGAGGCTGAAACGTTAATAGGTCATAAAGTAGGAGGGGTATGTCCGTTCGCCGTAAACGAGGGCGTGAAAGTCTATCTTGACGAGTCGCTAAAGAGGTTTAAAACGGTTTTTCCTGCGGCGGGAAGCTCTAACAGCGCCATAGAGCTGACTATCCCGGAACTGGAAGAACTTTCAAACAGTATTAAATGGGTCGATTGCTCAAAACCCATGAAGTAAAAACAAAAAAGCGGCTCAAAATGCCGCTTAAATCTGGTGGAAGAGGGTGGATTCGAACCACCGAAGCAACTTGCAACAGATTTACAGTCTGCCCCCTTTGGCCACTCGGGAACTCTTCCAAATATGGAGCTGGTGGACGGACTTGAACCCCCGACCTGCTGATTACAAATCAGCTGCTCTACCAACTGAGCTACACCAGCGTTCTTTGACACGTCAATAAATATACCACAAGAGAAAATAATTGTCAAGGGTTTTTTTAAATTTTTAAAATGAAAAAATCGCTAACACACAGCGGCGTTTTGCGCGGTTTTTACGGTACATAGACGAGTCGTATTATTGGTTTTCGCGCTATTTATATCGTTTTTTTGCCCCGGCTCGTGTCTTTAAAAAACTGTTAAAATAGCACAAAAATTTTATTATATTTTTCTTTGAAGCAAAAATAAATCCTTTTTCAAATTGAAAAAATTTTTAAAACGCGAAATTTTAGAATATTTATATAAAATAAAAGCTGGTTTTTCGTCGAAATACACAAAGAAATCAATCATAAATTTAGAAGGTTTAGTATTACATCCGAATATTTTATTTTTGGTTATTTAGTGAATTTTTTATGATTGACGAAAATTTTTTTTGTGTTATAATGTTCTTTAGCAAATAAATGACGGGGAGAATTTTTATGTGTGTTAAAGACGTCGTTGTTGAGAATCAGGTAGGGCTTCACGCTCGTCCCGCCACATTCTTTATTCAAAAAGCAAATGAGTTTAAATCATCAATATGGATAGAAAAAGAAGAACGCAGAGCTAACGCGAAAAGCCTTTTGGGAGTTCTCTCGCTCGGCATCATGGGCGGCGCCGAGATTAGGATTATCGCCGGAGGAGCGGACGAGGAAGAGGCTGTGGACGCGCTGGCAAAGCTTGTGGAATCAGGTTTCGCTGAGTAATTAAAATAATAAACGGCGGCGCACCGAAAAGGGTGAGCCGTCTTTTGAATTTTTTGTTTTATAATGTTTTTGTCTCGGGTGATTTTATGGACGAGCGGATGACGCGTCTTAGAAAAAAGGCTATGCGCTTGCCTTTAGAGCCGGGGGTCTACATTATGAAAGACAAGTCCGGCAAAATAATATATATTGGTAAAGCGAAAGCCCTTAAAAACAGGGTCAGCCAATATTTCGGCTCTCAAAACAACCATCCCGTTAAGGTGAGAAAAATGGTTGAAAACGTCGAGAATTTCGACTATATTATAGTAGGTTCGGAATTTGAGGCGCTTGTTCTCGAGTGCAGCCTTATAAAGCAGCACGCGCCGAAATACAATATTCTCTTAAAAGACGACAAAGGGTATCATTACATTAAAATCGCTGAATGCGATAAATGGAAGAATTTGTCCTCTGAAAAGCAGAAGCTCGACGACGGCGCTAAATATTTAGGTCCTTACACGAGTTCCGAGTGCGTGTCGAGATCGTTAGACGAAGCCCGTAAAATTTTTATGCTTCCGTCGTGCGGAAAAGTTTTTCCTAAAGACATTAAAAAAAAGTCGCGCCCGTGCCTTAATTTTTATATTAAAAAGTGCGGCGCCCCATGCACGGGAAGAGTTAGCCGCGAAGATTTTAACGCGTCCGTCGATAACGCCTTAAAATTTATTATGGGCGGCGACGATTCTTTAATAAAAAGCCTTACAAAGGATATGAACGAGGCGTCCGACAATCTTCAGTTTGAAAAAGCGGCGGAGCTTAGGGACGCTATTAACGCCGTTAAAAAGATGAGCGAAAAACAAAACGTCGTGTCGCGTAAAATTTTAGAGCAGGACGTTTTTTCGGTTTGCGAGTCGGAAGGGAAGCTCTGTCTTTCGGTATTAAGGTTTTCCGGCGGAAGGCTTTACGACAGCGAGTATTTTATTACGGAGGCCATAGACGATATGCCGGCGGCGAGAGAAAAGCTCATAGCCGACTATTACGGAATCAGGAACAACATTCCGCCCAACATCGCTATCGACGGACCGGTAGACTCTTTAGACGCCCTTACAAAATTTTTATCGGAAAAGCGCGGCAAAAGCGTTAAAATATATATCCCGGAAAGAGGCGAAAACGCTTCTTTAATAAACCTCGCTAAGAGCAACGCCGCTGAGAAATTAGCCCAGTACATAGGCAAAACGGGCAAAACCGTCGCGGCTTTGGACGAACTGGGTTCGCTGCTGGGGTTAAAAAATCCGCCCGAATATATTGAATCATACGATATTTCGCATACAGACGGTTCTTTTAACGTAGGCGGGATGGTCGTATTTAAAAACGGGAAGCCTCTTAAATCGTCTTACAGAAAATTTGAGATTAAGGGCTTTATGGGGCAGGACGATTACCGCTCCATGGCGGAAGTTTTAACGAGAAGATTTAACGAGTATTTAAAATTAAAAGACGAAAATTCCCAAGAGGGGTTCGGGAAGAAACCGGATTTAATTCTTTTAGACGGCGGGGCGGGACAGGTAAACGCCGTGAAGCCTGTTTTAAAGTCGTTTAATCTTGAGGATATACCGCTGTTCGGAATGGTAAAAGACGGTAAACACAGGACGAGAGCGATAGCTTACGGCGGCGGTGAAATCACAATCAGCGATAAAAGAAGAGCTTTTACGCTCGTTTCGGATATTCAAGAGGAAGTTCACCGCTTTTCCGTGGAGTATCACAGGAAAAAGCAGTCGGAAACGCTTAAAACTCTTACTCTTAAAGAGATAGACGGAATAGGCGACGCCAAAGCGAAAGCTCTTTTAAACGAGTTTAAAACGCTCTCCGCTATCAAAAAAGCGAGTGAAAAAGAACTTACGAGGGCTCGCGGCGTTAGTAAGAAACTCGCCGAAAACATATATAAATTCTATCACGGCGAAGAAGAGCTGTAATATGTACGATACGTTAATTTTTGACCTTGACGGCACTCTTTTAAATACGCTCCCCGACCTTACCGACAGCGTAAATTTTGTAATGAGGAAACATTCTTTTCCCGTTCATTCGGAGGATATCATAAGGCAATACATAGGAAACGGAATACCCGCCCTTATAAAAAGATCCCTCCCTAAAAACACAAGCGAGGAAGTTTATAAGTTCTGCCTTGACGAAATGATGGATTATTACGGCTCTCATTCTTTAGTAAAGACGAAACCTTACGACGGGATAACGGAACTTTTAAAAATTCTTAAAGATAAAAATATAAAAACGGCGGTTATTACAAACAAAGCCGAAAAAACCGCCGTTAAACTTTGCAAAGCGGTTTTTGGCGACGCTTTTAACAGCGTAACGGGCGACGACGGGAATATAAGATTAAAGCCTTTTCCCGACAGCTGTTTAAAAACGTTAAAGGCGTTAAATTCACAAAAAGATAAAACGCTGCTGATAGGCGACTCGGACGTGGATATTTTAACGGCTCATAACGCGGGAATTAAAGCCGCGGGAGCGTTGTGGGGATTTCGCGACGAAAAAACTCTTAAAGACAGCGGAGCGGAGTATTTAGCGTCAAGACCTTTGGATATTTTGGATTTTTTGCGACGCGGATATTAGGATATTAGATTGCAAAAAGCAAGACGGCGTGTTATAATATTTTCGGGTTTTATTTTTAAATCGCGGTGAAAAATAAGATTCAACGGACATATAAAGCGGTAAAGAACAATTAAGAGAAAAACCGCCGCAAGCAAACTTTGCGACAAGAGGCGTTCAGCCGCAAACGGGAGAATCGCTTAAGGATCGCCTTAAAATAAAATTTTTGCAAAAGTCGAAAACGGAACTTTAAAATCTCGTTTTAAGATGTAAAGCGAATTGAGCTGTTTACCGGAAGGTATAGTTAAGTCCTTGCCGCAAAGACGGCTAAAACATTAAATCGAGGAGTTTTCTATGGAGCGCAACGTTTATGTCGCTTACGGATTTCATGTGAATTGTTACCATTCATACAGAGGCGATACGTTTGATCGCCGGGGCTTTGGGTCTGACATTGAAATAATCAGAAAGACCATCGAGACTTTTAATGATTTTAACTCAATGGGCGTCCCCGCTAAGGCGACATGGGACTATGATAACGCGTATTCCCTTGAAAAGATTCTGCCCAGGTACGCTCCCGATATTCTTGAGAAAATCAGGGAACGATGTGAAAGATACGGCGATGAAAACATCATAATGGGCTATAACAACGGAGCCTTGTCGGCTATGAACGACGAGGAGCTAACGGCAAGCATAAACCGCGCCATAACAAATGAAAAGGGTTCGGGGCTTTTGGACGTTTTCGGCTCTTATCAGCCCGTGGTAAGACCTCAGGAAGTTATGTTCACGCCGTCTCAGGTGGGCGTTTACAATAAACTCGGTATAAAAGCGCTGTGCCTTTATTACAGCTGCGTACCCTTTGACGCTTTTCGCAGTTTTATTCCGGAATTGCCCGACGTTTACGCTTTCAACCCTTTGAATTACGTTTACAAAGGGGAGAATCTCACGATAATGCCAACTTACAACAACGCCGACATAATAGACGCGGGAAGTCTGCGCTATCTTTGCGGCTCACTTCATCGTAAGCAGGTTGAGGGGGAGATCGACAGCGACGTTTTGATTTTTATTAACATGGACGCCGACGCCGTGTTCTGGAAATCCCTTGTCCCCAAGGCTTTAAACTTTATACCGAACGCCGACGGTATCCATGGTCTTATTAAAGAAGCGGCGGATCTCAGTTATGTGAAATTTACAACCGTAGGAGCTTACCTGAACACGCACGAACCGCTTTGCGACGTCAGCTTTACCGAAGACACGGCGGACGGGGGATTTTCAGGTTATTCAAGCTGGGCGGAAAAACCCTTTAACGCTAAAATTTGGACACGCCTTGAGCGGGCGAGAGCATACGCTAAACTTTCAAAGAGCGACGGCGATTCGCCTTCGTTCGACGACAGAATTATGCTGCTCTCAACCACGCATTTCGGACTCGCTTCCCCCGTATTAAATATTCAAAGGGAGAGAAAGGCGCTGTCCTATTCCGAAAGCGCTTACCACGCCGAGCTTGACGCCGTTAAAAAAACAAAAAACTTTACCGTAAAGAATATTTCCGGTTCCGATATTGTGAGCGTTCAGCTGAGCCTTGCCGACGGTTTTATTGAGGATATTTCAAAATTCAAAATAAGCGGCGCCGGGGCGTCGGCTTTCGTCGCCGACGGGGTTGAACGTTATGAAAGCGGCTGCGTGAAAACAGTTTTCGCCGTAATTAAATTTAAATCCGCGCGAAAGAGCGAAACGCTTCGCTTTTCAAACGACGGCGAATACGCGCCGACCGACGATAAACTCGAACTTACCACTGAAAACCTGACGATGAAGTTTTGCCGGCACGGTAAAATCCTCAGCCTTAAGTATAAAGACAGATTTATAGCGGGAGACGATTTTCTTAGAAGTTACATAACATATGACCGCGCGGACTATCCTTTCAAACCGCAAAAGATTGAAAAACTGTCGGTCGCGGGCAGCGGACGCGGTTTTAAGGTTTCGGGTCTCATAGATCTGCCGGCGCAATTAGACGGCGGGAATTACGAGTTTGATTTTTATACTTTGGACGGCGTCGACTGCATATTCACAAACGCAAAAATAAAATATCCTTATACCTTTGAGGATCATGAGATTTCAACCGAGTCTACGGCTCTTGGCAGAAAAATGGACATAAAATGGACTCAGGTCGCGCCTTTTTCTCTGACTCCCGCGTTTTCAAGGGACATTTCTATTGTCAAAAGAAATTATGAAAACGACGTTTCCTCTTATGAAGTCGGAGATTTCGGCAGAGTTCTGCCGGAAAATAAAAATCTCGATTCGTTTAACAATCATTTGACAAACGGGTTTATAGGCGTCGGCGACAAGAGAACCACCCTTTTGTTGGCGAACGCGAAGCAGGTTTTAAATTCCATGGCGTATTGTCCGATGAGACTGAGAACCGAAAATGACAGACAGAAAATTACGATGAATCCTTTTGGAACATTTTACGGTAAACAGAGGAAATACGTTACGCGGTCGAACGGTTCGGCGGCGGAAGCTTTTACCGTAGTTTCGCCGCAGTCCCGTTCTCTGGCGCCGGCTTACAACGGCGCGGAAGTGTTTTTCTCTTTTGCTTTTTTATGCTATGACGGTCTTTATCCCGATGAAAAAATATTGAACTGTGTGAACGGATTCAGCGAGGGCTGCGCGGCGGTTGACGGTCAGTCTGACGATGTAGCCGTTTTTCGCGGCGACAATGTGAAATTTAAGGACGTTTCCGAGGTAAAAACGGACGACAATAAGCTTAAAAGCGTAATACTCTCGGGCGCCGACGCGGGGAATTATTTGAACATGGCTAAGATTGCCCTCAAGGTCGCTAAGACTTTGGCGGTCGCGAAGATAAAAAGTTTAAGAGGGTAAAAAATCAAAATTACCGTAGAAAATAGGTGGAAATAAAATGCTTTCTTTTAAACAGACGGAAAACAACGTACAACTTTTTAAGGACGAAACTCTCCTGTTTTCATTTAAAAAGGGAGATAAACCATTTTGCGTGGGTTACGGGAAAAATACCTATAAAATGAGCCGCGGAAGCTTTAAAATTAAGGAGACGAAATCTCGCCCGCAACCGATTGCGATTGATGAAACGGTCTTAAATGATAATGAATTGTCCCTTGTTACCGGCGGCGGAGGCGTTAAAATTACTCTCAGCGGCAATCATTTAAACGTGCATTTTGACGGTTTTGACAATTTTAACAGGCTTTATTTAAAACTTCCTTCTTCGGTCGACGAACATATTTACGGTACGGGTGAGCTTTTCACTGAATTTGATTTGAAAGGGCAGGAAGTGAACTGCTTTGTCGCCGAGCATATAAACGCCTTCCAGACGGCAAAGAAACTTGTAAAAATGGTCTTAGGGCAGAAAAACGCTCAGAAAAGGAGTAAGCTTTCAAATTATGAGACATATTACGCACAGCCTACGTTTTTAAGCTCACGCAAATACTATTTTCACTCTTTTGCGACCGCGAGATGCGAATTTGATTTTACAAACGCCGGCTACCACTTGATTACGCTGGATGAGGTTGCCGATTTTTGTATGGGGTTCGGCGATACCTACGAGGATGTTTTGGGCGATCTCACCGAGACCTTGGGCAGGCAGCCCGAACTTCCCGACTGGGTTTATGACGGCGAAATTCTGGCTATTCAGGGCGGCTCGGAAGTAATGATGCAAAAAGTTGATAAGGCGCTTGAAAGCGATATTTCCGTCTGCGGCGTCTGGATTCAGGACTGGGAGGGCAGGAGAGTCACCGCCGCCGGCAAGCAGCTTTACTGGAACTGGGAAGTCGACAACGACCTTTATCCCGACTTACAAGGGAAAATTAAAGAGCTGAACGACAAGGGAATCAAGGTTTTGGGCTATTGCAACACGTTCCTCGCCGTCGAAAAACCGCTTTACAAGTATGCCAGCGAACACGGTTATCTTGTCAAAGACCGCGAGGGTAAGGACTATTATGTGACGATTACAACTTTTCCGGCGGCGATTGTTGATTTAACAAATCCTGAGGCCGTGAGATGGCTGAAAGATACAATAATAAAAAACATGATTGACTTTGGCTTTTCGGGATGGATGGCGGATTTCGGCGAATATTTGCCCACGGACGCCGTACTTTACAGCGGAGAGGACGCGGAACTCGTTCACAACACCTGGCCCGCCCGCTGGGCGAAACTCAACAGGGAATGTCTTGAGGAGAGCGGCAAAGTCGGAGAGATTATGTTCTTTACGAGAGCCGGGTACAGCGAAACCCCAAAATATTCCACTATGATGTGGAACGGCGACAACCATGTTGATTTTTCATTGGATTTCGGTCTTCCAAGCGTCATTCCCGCTTCGCTTTCGCTTACTTCGATAGGCTTCGGGCTTTCACACTCGGATATTGGCGGTTATACGTCGTTTTTCAATCTTAGAAGGAGCGAGGAGCTGTATATGCGCTGGTGCGAGATGAACGCTTTTACCGTACTGTTACGCGGACACGAGGGTTTAAACCCGGATCTCAACGTTCAGTTCGACGCGAGCGAACAGATTTTAAGACACTCCGCTAAATTCAGTAAAATCCACAAAGCTCTTAAACCGTACCTGAAGGACGCCGTAAAGTATAACGCCGAGAAAGGCGTCGGGGTAATGAGACCGCTCTTCTTTTACTATGACGAGCCGAGGGTTTATAGAGAAGCTTACGAGTATCTTTTGGGAAGAGACATACTTGTGAGCCCGGTGACTTTGCCGAAACAGATTTCCAAGAAAGTATATCTGCCGGACGACGAGTGGATACACCTGTGGTCCGGAAAAGAATACGGCGCGGGAGAATATGATATTCCGGCGCCTGTCGGGGAGATACCCGTTTTTATCAGGAAGCAAAGTTCGTTCAAGGACGAATTTTTAAAATTAAAAAATATTTAGGAGGAAAAACCTATGGCGCAAGCAGCTCAAACCCACGGTCTCAAGCCAAAAGACTATTTAGGCTACGCGCTCGGCGATACCGCCGGACTGTTGACATTCGCCCTGATTTCGTCGTTTCTTCAGGTATTCTATACCGACTCTCTGGGCATTACTCCCGCTAAGGTAGCGGTTCTTATGATGATCGCGAGAATCTGGGACGCGGTAAACGACCCCATGTGGGGCGCGTTCGTAGACTCGCGTAAGCCGACGAAGTACGGTAGGTTCAGGCCTTATATCTTAGGAGCCTCCGTTCCGCTTGCCATTTCCGCGGTTTTAATGTTCACCGACGTTCCATATGTCTTTAATCATATGTTCGGTACGAACATTGTATGGACGGAAGGTCAGTACCTCGTCTACGCGTATGTCACCTATATTTTCTACGGAATGATGTATACCGGAACCAACATACCTTACGGTTCGCTGGCGTCGGTTATCACCGACGATGATATTGAGCGCTCGTCGCTTTCGATGTGGCGTTCCGTCGGCGCCGGCGTAGGCGGTCTTCCCGCTCAGATTATCCTTCCGTTATTTGTCTATACGGCTGTTTCAACCGGAAGAGATTCCATAAAGAAAATCGACCCTATGAGGATGTTCTTTTCGGTTATTATCCTGTCGGCGCTGACGATTGTTTTTTATTTAATTCACTTTAAAAACACAAAAGAGAGAATAGCTCCTCCGGAGAAGCAAAAGCAGGAAGGCTTCAACGTCGTAAAGACTATAGGCTTTTTACTTAAGAACAAACCGTTCATAGCGCTGTGCTTAGCCTCCATGCTCTTGATTGCCGTACAGATGTATACGCAGACAAATTACAACTATTTATTCAAGGATTTCTACAATCAGCCTAATCTTTACAGTCTCGTAACCGTTTGCACATATCTGCCGATGGCTATGTTCCTGCCGTTTATGGGCAAGCTGATACGCAAGTTCGGTAAGAAGGAACTATGCGCGGCGGGTCTCATGTTTTCCGCCGTCGTAAACGTGATTATGTTTGTACTGCGCTTCACGTCTTTATCGCAAAATCCCTATGTATTTTTAGTTTTAACGTTCTTCAGCGGCGCGGGTCTTACATTCTTTGTGCTTGAAGTTTGGGCGCTCGTCACGGACGTAATAGATTATCAGGAACTGCTCTCCGGAAGACGCGAGGAGGGCACAAGCTACGCTTTCTTCTCCTTTACAAGAAAATTGGGACAGACCGTGGCCGGCGCCGGCTCCTCGGCGCTTTTGGCGGCTATCGGTTATGACGTAACCAAGGTTAGCGTAGGTCAGAACCCGGAGGTTCTTTCAAGGCTTTATGACGTCACCACCATCGTTCCGGCGATAGCTCTTTTGCTGATGTTCATTATTTTGGCGTTCTTCTACAAACTTTCAAAATCAGAGCTTGAGAAACTTCACGCGGAGCTTGATAAAAAGAGAAGCGAGGAATAAAATCAACCGGCGGTCTCGGAATTTACGGGATTGCGGACGGGCGTTCCGGCGGTTCTAACAGCCGGAGTCCGTCGATTTTTAGACGTTTTTGTCAATCAATTTTAACACAGCGGGAGGCAGAATATGAAATATTTCCTGGACAGCGCCAAAATTGATGAAATCAGAGAGGCGTATGATACTTTTCCGATTGACGGTGTTACCACGAATCCGAATCACATAATGAATTCCGGCAAGCCGTTTTATACGGTTATTGAGGAACTGGCGGATTTTGTCAGGGAGAAAAACTTAATCGGCTGGGAGAAGTTTCCGATTTCAGTGGAAATCAACCCACATCTTGACAAAACGGAAGATATGGTAGAGATGGGAAAGAAAATTTCCGAAATCTGCGAGAATTTTGTCATTAAGATACCCTGCACCGAAGCCGGGATCGCCGCCGCCGGAAAGCTCGAGGAGAGCGGCGTGAGGACGAATCTTACGCTTGTTTTTTCGCCGACGCAGGCGATAATAGCGGCGAAAATCGGTTCGCTTTTTGTTTCTCCGTTCCTGGGCTGGAAGGAAAACAGCGGCGAAGACAGCGCCGCCTACATTGACGACATAGTTCAAATTTACGCAAATTACGGCTATTCGGGAAAAACCCAAATAATTTGCGCCGCCGTTCGCAACGGCAGACAAATTACTGACTGCGCGGTTTCCGGCGCGGATATAGTTACCGCGGGACTTCAGGTCTTTAAGGACAGTTTTTATCATCCGTTTACCGATTACGGACTTAAGAAGTTTTGCGACGCTTGGGATAATACGATCACTAAATAAAAAGAGGCGACGTTGAAATGGACATAGGCTTCATAGGGCTTGGAATAATGGGCGCGTCGATGTGCGAAAACGTTGTGAAAAAGCACGACGGTAAAGTCTATGTGTCGGACATTGACAAAAGTAAAGTAAAAGCCTTGGAAAATATCGGCGCTTTGGGGTGCGAAAACAATTCTCAAGCGGCGAAAAACTCCGACGTCATAATTACTATGACGCCAAGATCCGAACACTCAAAGGCGGTTTATTCCGAAATATTGCCCTTTTTAGGCAGGGGAAAGCTCTGTATCGATATGGGCACGATCGATCCGGATGTTTCCGTCGAAATTTCAAAATCAGTAAAAAAAACCGGCGCAGGTTTCGTCGACGCGCCGGTGGTTAAGTCAAAATCCGCCGCGATTTCCGCGACTTTGGGCATATATGTCGGGGGCGACGAAGAAGATTTTCAAAAAGCCAAACCGATTCTTTCCTACATGGGAACTAACATAATCCGAATGGGGGAAAACGGCAAGGGCTTAGTGATGAAAATCTGCCACAACGCTCTGGTCGCGCAAATTCAAAACGGCGTAAACGAAACTCTGGCTCTAGCGCGAATGGAAGGAATTTCCGTCGACGATTTCGCGACCGCCATATCCTACGGGGGCGGTCAGAATTTCTACCTTGACGGACAGGCGCAAAATATAAAGAACGAGAACTGGGAAACCGCGTTTTCCCTTGAAAATATGCAAAAGGATTTGTCTATCTGCGAGAGGCTTTCGGCTTCGCTTGATTTTCCCATGCCCGGAATGAAAAACGCCAAGGCGGTTTACGACGAGGGTTTAAGACAAGGCATAGGCAAAGAGGACTTTCGCGCCACATATAAAATAGTGAGACGGAGAAGACCGTAGCGTAAAAACGCTTAAGCGGGGCAAATCCGATACTTGCAGGCATCCGCGAAAATATGCGGTTTCATCTTTTGCGCTGTCTTTCACAAAAATTTTTAAAAATACGCGAAATTTCCCCGCAAATCTCGTTTCATCCGATAAAAGTTCAACTACTCGTCCGCGCTTGAACCAAGGCGCGGTATCGCTTATAGATTGCGGCGCCATCCGGCAAATTTAACGGGGCGACGCGAAAGGAGATAAAAATGTCTAAATTTTCAGTAGCTTACATACCGGTAGGCGTCCCTACGTTTCATCTTGAAAGCGCACAAAAGGAATTTGAAAATTCAATATCTCTTTTAAAGACGCTTACGGACACGGTTTATTATCCGCGGGAAGCGCTTTTGTCGGTTGAGAAACTAAATGAATTTTTAGATGAAATCTCGCCGGATTTAATAATATTTCAAAGCCTGACTTTTGCGAATTCACGGTACATAAGTTCCGTCTTAAATAAATTCACCTGCCCTATAGCTCTTTGGGCTCTTCGCGAACCCGTAATCGACGGGATGAGACTGCGCTTAAACTCGCTTACGGGAGCGTACAGCGCCGCCAATGTAATAAAGCAGTGTCGCGGCGAACCTGTCGAGTTTGTATTCGGCTCGCCCAAAGAGGACGATACGGCGCGCGACCTAAAGGTAATCATAGACGCGGCGAGAGTAAAAAAGGCGCTTACGGAACTCAATATCGCCTGCGTGGGGCATACGCCGGATGGCTTCGGCTTTGGCAGAGCGCTTGACGTCGATGTTTTGAAAACGTTCGGCTGCAATCTTTTAAGCGTGGAATCAAGAGAACTTATGAACAGGGCGAGGAGTTATACCGACGACGAGATTTTGCCTTTTCTTGAGGACGCTGAAAAAAAGACGGTCGGTCTTGAAAAAATTCCAAAAAAAAACAGAATGGATTTTGCGAGACTTTACAAAGCATACTCTGATTTTTGCGGCGAAAACAAAATCGGCGCGTTAAGTTCGAGATGCTGGCCTGACTTTTTCACAGATTTCGGAACTCCCGTCTGTACGGTTTTGGCAATGATGAACGACTCAGGCGTTCCTTCGTCGTGCGAAACTGATACTTATGGCGCGCTTTCAATGTATATAGGTTCGCAATTCTCTAAACTTCCTTGTTTCTTTGGCGATCCTGTCTCTTTAGACGAAAAAGAGAACGCTATAACATTTTGGCACTGCGGAACCGCCGCCTGTTCTTTGGCAAGAGAAAGCAGGGCGGAAATTGGCGTTCATTGCAACAGAAAAATAGGTCCCACGCTTGAATTCGGCTGCAAAGCCGCGGAACGCGTCACAATTTTTCGTATCGGCAGATCTCCCGACGGAAATTTCCGCGCTTTTATTTGCGTCGGAAAAGCGCTCGATAAACCAAAACAGTTTAGCGGCGTTTCTGTCGTCGTAGAAACCGAAAACGATGCGCGCTCGATAGTCGTTTCAAGCGTCAAAGCGGGGTTTGAGCCGCATTTTGCCGTATGTTACGGGGATATTTCCGCGCGTCTTAAGAGCCTTTGCGGAATGCTGGGGATAGAGATTTGCGAATACTGATAAGATGTTAAGAAAAGCCGCGTTTCTGTTTGTCGTATTCGTTACAAACGTGATCCAGGGGATAACCGGTTTTGCCGGAACGGCTCTGGCGACGCCCCTGGGCGTAATGCTTGTGGGATTTGAAACCGCGAAACCCATTCTCAACGTATTGGGTATTTTGGCGGGGCTTTACGTCGTCGTTACCTCTTACGGATACATTGACAAACGGGAGTTTTTAAGAACGATTTCCGTGATGATTTTCGGAATAGCCGGAGGAATCATTTTAAAATCCTTTTTTACAGATTCGCCTTCGATTTTGTATAAAATTTTGGGCTGCATAGTTATGGCGGTCGGGGTTTCGGGCGCGTATAAGACTTTTTTTAAAAAAGAGAAAAGCGAAAAACGTCCCAATAAAATCCTTTCTTTTTTTATTCTTCTGACGTCAGGAATAGTTCACGGCATGTTTGTTTGCGGCGGTCCTCTTTTAGTCGGATATTTGAGCGGCAGGCTCAAAGACAAGCGGGTTTTTCGCTCTACAATTTCCGCCGTGTGGGTCGTCTTAAACACGATAATTCTGTTTGACGACATAAGAGCGGGATATTTTAATTCGGATCTTATGTTTTTGCTTGCCATTTCAAGCGTTGTGCTCTTCTTGGCGATGGCCGTCGGGAGCGCGCTGTGCAAAAGGATGAGCGGAGAGCTTTTTATGAAGATAACATATTTTTTACTCACGGTTTCAGGCGCGCTTTTACTAATCAAGTAAACGTAAGATTTTAGATTCGGTCTTATATAAAAGCGTTTTTTGTATCTCCCACGACATACGCCGATTCAAAGACAAAGTTCATTTTGAAAGATAGATTAAGAAAAACGCTGAAAACGCGGTTTTCTTAGAGTTCGCTGTTATTTCTATCCGCTATTCTAATCGCTAATCGCTGCCCGCCGCCCAACGCTATAAAGACTTACCGTTTTCAATTCGGCGCCTATCGTCTAATATCCAATATCTAATGCAAAATGTAAAAATTGTCATTTTTTGTTTATTTTCTATTGACAAACATATAGAAGAAATGAGATAATATAAGTGTGTATGTGTTTATTGAGTCGTTAAAAATCCATTTTGTTTTAGTTTACAGTTTAAATTAAGTTTAATATTTAAAATGCGTGTTATAACAGGTACGGCTAAGGGCAGGCGGCTTGAAACTCTCCCCGGAGAAGATATAATAAGACCCACGTCGGATAAAATAAAAGGCGCCGCTTTCAATTCAATACAGTTTGATATAGAGGGCAGGAGAGCGCTTGATCTTTTCGCGGGTTCGGGGCAGTTGGGAATAGAAGCTCTGAGCAGAGGAGCCGGCGAGGTTTTTTTTATTGACTCTAATCGCGACGCTGTAAAAATAATAAATAAAAACATAGAGTCGTGCGGGTTTTTAGATAATTCCCGAGTGTTTAATACGGACGCTCTGTCATTTTTAAAAACGACTAAATATAAGTTTGATATAATTTTTATAGATCCTCCGTATAATTCAGGACTTGCCCAAACGAGCCTTAAATTGTCGTTAAACGTGATTAGCGACGGTGGAATTATGGTCGTTGAAACCTCTATCAATGAAAACCTTCCTTATGAGATAGGTTCTTTTAAAACGGAGAAAGTGGGGAGATACTCTAAAACGAAACTCAGTATATACAGATACTCCCCGCGGGAAAATTAAACGTTTAAAAGGTGAATTTCTTGGAAAGAATAGGCGTGTACCCCGGAAGCTTTGATCCTGTGACGAACGGTCATCTTGACATAATAAAACGGGCGAGCGGTATGTTCGATAAGCTTATCGTTTTAGTGTCGTATAACCCAAAAAAAATGGGCGGTATGTTTTCGCCGCGTGAGAGAGTAGACTTAATTAAAAAATGTCTTAAAGATGAAACAAATATTGTTGTCGATTCGCATGAAGGACTTTTGGCGGATTATGTCGCGAGGGTGAACGCGTCGGCTATCATTAAAGGATTGAGGGCCGTTTCGGATTTTGAGGTCGAGTTCCAGCAGGCGTTAATTAACAGACAGTTAGCGCCTAACGTCGACACGGTCTTTTTTGTGGCGAGCCTTGAGGATATGTATTTAAGTTCAAGCGCCGTTAAAGAAGTTTGCTCTTTAGGAGGCAATATAGACAGGTTTGTCCCCTGTCAAATAATCGACGATATTAAAAATAAAATCGCTACATATAAAAAGTTTAAATCATTATAAGCGCTATAAGGAGAATTTGCCATGAATTATGAGGAAATTATAGAAAAAATCGAGGATATTATCGACGAGGGCAAACCGTCTTTAGGCGGCGGCAATAAAATAAAAGTCGACGGCGACGCGATTCGCGAATGTTTAAAAGAACTCAGCGCGTCTATTCCGTCGGAAATCATACAGGCGAGAAAAATCGTAACCGAGCGAAGAGATATTCTTCAGGCGGCTCAGGAGACCGCAAATAAAATAATAGCGGAAGCGGATCAAAAAGCGGCGGAACTTACCGAGGACCATCAGATAACGAAAACCGCTAAAGATACGGCGTTCGATATACTGAATAAAGCTAACGCCGAGGCGAACGCCATAAAAGAGACCGCCAACGAAGAAGCTCTAAAGCGTGAAAAAGCCGCTAAAAGATGGGCGTATGAGCTGCGCACGACGGCTAACAAATACGCGCAGTCGATTTTAGGCGAGTGCGCTAACTATCTTGAAGCAGATATAGAACACTTTACCCAGAGCCGCGACAGCGTGGATCTCGCTCTTTCAAGGCTTGCGGGCATCGTCATAAAAGACCCCGACGATCCTGACGTCCCCGACGAGTCCGAATAAAATACAGCGTCTTGCTTTAAGCGGGACGCTTAAATTTTTGTAAACGTTATTTTAAATTTTTATAAATTTTAAATTAATTTCTTTAAAACAATGGCGAAAATAAGGCTTGACAAGTTAATATCGGCTGAAGGGTTAAAAAGCCGCTCCGAAGTTTCCAAAATAATTAAATCAGGGAACGTCTTGGTAAACGGCGTTATGGTAAAAAATCCCTCGGAGAAAGTCGACCCGCGTCTTGACAAAATCACCTTAAACGGCGCCCGGTTTTTGTATAAAGAGCATATATACATAATGATGAATAAACCTTTGGGAGTACTTTCGGCGAGCCGCGACAATGACGCTGAAACAGTTGTCGATATACTCCCCGACAGCCTTAAAAGACGCGGTCTTTTCCCCGCCGGGAGACTTGATAAAGACAGCGAAGGGTTTATTTTAATTACCGACGACGGGGAGTTTTCCCATAAAATGCTGTCTCCAAAAAACCATGTTAAAAAGACTTATTTGGTTGTAAGCGACATAAAAATCCCCGAAAGTCATATTGAACGTATAGAAGAGGGAATTAAAATAGCGAACGAAAGCTTTGCTCCCGCCGAAATATCGTTTAAAAATACAGTTGATAACGGTTATCTATATGAAATTACATTAACAGAAGGGAAGTACCATGAGATAAAAAGAATGTTGGGGAGCGCGGGAGCTTCAGTTCTTTCTCTTAAAAGAATAAAAATCGGAGAACTTTTTTTAGATGAAAATTTAAAACCGGGACAGGCGAGAGAACTTAAACAAAGCGAAGTCAAAATGATAATCAACTCGCGGATTTAGGCGTTTATTTTTTGTCAAGAATCCCCTTAAATATTAAGGTCGCGCCGCCTATTGTCTTATTGTACAAATAGCATAATGACGAAAAATCATATGTATAAATTGTTGAAAATCAATAATTTATTATTCTCATAGAGAATTAAAAAGCGGAAAATTTTCTTCAATATTTTGCTTTTTGAAAATAGCGCTTGCAATTTTTTGAAAAATGTGTAAAATGTATAGTGTCCGAATGGTAATTTTGCATAAATAAGATTTACGCGTTTAAAAAATCCCTTGTCGTTTCATTTGAAATTTATTTTTTTAAGGGATTTATTACAAAATTTTGAGGAGGATTTTTATGCCGAACAGATTATTTCAGGGCGTTATACATCAGATGAAAGATTCAGTCGACCGCGCTATAGGCGTTATCGACGAAACCGGCACGGTGATAGCGTGCAGCGAACTTTCAAGAATAGGCGAAGTAATCGACTCGTCTTTAACTGACAAGATTTTTCAAAATCCGGATATTTCAACTCTAAACGGTATGGTATGGAAAACATTCGGTTCGCCTATACGCCCTGAATACGCGCTGTTTGTGGACGGCGAGGACGATATTTCGAGGAGATATGTAAGCGTTCTCACAATCTCCATTAGCAATATAAAGCAGTACTACGACGAAAAATACGACAGGGGCAACTTTATTAAAAACGTCATGCTCGACAATATTCTTCCGGGCGACATCAGCATTAAGGCGAGAGAACTCCATTTTAATAACGATACTACCCGCGCCGTGCTTTTAATCAGGATAACAGAGCCGGGCGATATTTCTATTTTTGACGTTATAGGCAATCTCTTCCCCGATAAAACGAAAGATTTCGTCATCAACATAAACGAATCTGACATAGCGTTAGTTAAAGAGGTAAAAGCGGGGACTCCCTCTAAAGACCTTGAAAAGCTGGCTCGTTCCATAGCCGATTCATTGGGGACCGATTATTACACTCACACTTTAGTTGGCATCGGCACGGCGGTTACGGGCATTAAAGATCTTGCCCGCTCCTTTAAAGAAGCTCAGGTCGCCCTGGAAGTCGGGAAAGTTTTCGACACCGAAAAGACCATAATCAGCTATGAGAATTTAGGCATAGCGAGGCTTATTTATCAACTTCCGACTACGCTTTGCGAGATGTTCTTAAAAGAAGTCTTTAAGAGAGGCTCTATCGATAATCTTGACAACGAAACGCTTTTTACAATACAAAAGTTTTTTGAAAATAACTTAAACGTTTCGGAGACGTCGAGAAAACTTTTTGTTCACAGGAACACGTTAGTCTACAGACTCGAAAAGATAAGAAAACTTACGGGACTTGATCTTCGCGAGTTTGACGACGCTATTGTGTTTAAAGTGGCTTTGATGGTAAAGAAATACCTTGACGCGAAACCGATAAAATACTAAATAGCTACTTTTATCTAAAGGATTTTTCTATATGATTGAATTTAGCGGAGTGTCAAAAACATATAACAAAAACTTCGACGCTCTAAAAAACATTAACCTTTCGATTAACGACGGCGAGTTTGTGTTCGTTGTCGGCGCGTCGGGCGCGGGCAAAAGCACGTTCTTAAAGCTTATTATGAGAGAGGAAATCCCGTCGTCGGGCACGGTTACTATTAACGGCTACAATTTAAACAGAATGAAAAAGAGGGATATACCTTACTTCAGAAGAACTTTAGGCATAGTTTTTCAGGATTTTAGGCTTATCCCCGACATGAAAGTGTACGATAACGTGGCGTTCGCGTTAAGGGTAACGGGAACTAAGGAGCGAGAAGTCAGGAAAAGAGTGACGCACGCCTTGGGAATGGTAGGACTTTTATCCAAAACGCAATCGTTCCCTAAAGAGCTTTCAGGCGGCGAACAGCAAAGGGCGGCTATAGCGAGAGCGCTTGTAAATAACGCCGACCTTATAATAGCCGACGAGCCTACCGGCAACATAGACCCCGCTATGTCTATAGAAATAGTGGATTTACTCAATCACATCAACAAGGCGAACGGCGCCACCGTCGTCATGGTGACGCACGCTCACGACCTTGTAAAGCAATACGACCATAGAATCGTAGTGTTAAAAGACGGCGAGATAGTGGCCGACGGCCATGACAAAAACAAAACTCTTTCATTCGTAAACCCGGAGATAGTCGGAAGCGACGGAGGATTCTATAACGCGCCAAACGAGTATCAAGACGTTGAGAGATTTATTGTGACTTACGGCAAGAAAGAAGCGTCCTTAGCGGAAACTCTCCCGCTCGCGACAATCGATACGTCTAAAAAAGAAGACGCAAGAGTTAAAAAAGCCGATTTTCTTCCCGACAGCGCCCCCGCTAGTAAAGTAATTGAATCCATTATGTCGGAAGTTAAGAGCGACAGCGGAAAAACTAAAGAGAGAGATAAACCTGATGAAAGCGAAAAAAACGAACAGGAAGCTCCCATAATCGAGCCGCCGTATGTCGTTAAAAACGACGAATTTATAAACGATATTTTATCGTCTTTCGCTCAAGACAGCGAAAAGCGCCATAAAAGAGCCGAAGAGCTTAAAAATAAAGAGAAAAGCAAAGAAAGCCTTGATAACAAAAACAGCGCCTCCGGGGAAAATAACGGCGAAAACGGAGGCGGCGCGGAATGAGCAAAAAGAACAAATTCAACAAAGGCAGATTTAATTTAAAATACCTAACAAAAGAAGGTTTTAGAAACGTAAGAGTTCATAAACTTATGACGGTGGCGTCCGTTACGGTTATGATCTCGTGCCTTCTTTTGGTAGGCGGCGCGTACCTTATTTATATGAATATTCAGTCCGTCATCAACAGAGTTGGCGAACAAAACGTGATAATGGTATTCGTGGACGACGCCGCGACAAGCGAGGAGGAAAAGGTCTTAGGAGAGAAAATAAAAAGCACGGATAATGTAAAAGATTGCGTTTTTGTTTCAAGGGACGAATCCTATAACTCGATATTGCTTGATATGGGCGATTCCGCGACAACATTGGAAGGAATAGACAGTAGTTTTCTGCCGAACGCATATAAAGTCACGATCGACAATATGGAAAAATTCGGGAATACCGTGTCGTCGATAAAGTCTTATCCGAGCGTCTTATCCGTCCGTGAAAACGGGGAGCTCGCCGCAAAACTCGCGAGCGTGCAGGACGCCGTGGGAATAGTAAGCGTATCTATAGTGGTTATTCTTCTTGTGGTTTCACTCTTTATTATCGCCAACACGGTCAGAATAACTATGTTTACAAGAAGCCTTGAAATAAGCATTATGAAGGCCGTTGGCGCCACAAACTGGTTTATCCGCTGGCCGTTTCTTATCGAGGGTATTATTATCGGCTTAATTTCCGCGATAGTTTCATACGGACTTATATTCGGTCTGTATTATATGGCGGAAAGAGCATTTTTTGAAATGTTCGCGATTTTAGGCAATACGATGGTTCCGTTTGAAGACTGCTACTTATTGCTTCTTACAGTTTTCCTTACAACCGGAATATTGACGGGCGCGCTGGGAAGTTTAATCTCTTTAGGCAAATACCTAAAAGAACACGGGAAGGTTGTTAAAGGTGATTAAAAAAAGGAACTTTACTAAAATTTCGTCGTGCTTTTTAGCTTTGGTCGTTTTGTTTGTATCGGCTCTTTGCCCTATGTCGGCGGGCGCCGAAAGTAAAGTAGACGAGCTTAAAGATAAAATAGCGCAGTACGAAGAGAAAATCGACGGCGCGCAGGAAAAACTCGACGCGTTAAAAGGTGATATAAGCAAAGTTCAGGCATATATAGAGCAGCTTGACGCGCAAATCGCCATGTATCAAGAGCAGATAGACGCTTATAATTTTCAGATTGACGAGTACCAGAAGCAGATCGACGACTATGAAGCTCAAAACGACGAATTGCGCGGGCAAATATCGCTCCTCAACGATAGAATTGACGACTACAACGGTCAGATTGACAACCTTAACACGCAAATAGACGGCAAGTATTCCGAACTTAAAGATTTTATAAGATCAACTTATATGACGGGTGAGTCGTCCGCTCTCGAAGTTCTTCTTTGTTCCGACGATTTTTCGGATTATCTTACGAGAGTTCAGTTTATGAGCAGTATCGCCGATTATGAGCAAGGGCTTATCGACAGTATTAACTCCGATATTGCCGCTATTGACGCCGCCGTAAACGAGATAAACAAGAAAAAGGGCGAGATTACGGCGATACAAGATCAGATAAACGCCAAAATAGAATCTATCAAAGCTCTTCAGGCTTCCATTGAAGCAAATAAGCAAAAAGTCGTCGCAAATCAGAAGACAATAGAGGCGAAAGTAAACGAGAACAGCAACTATTTAGCGAGCTTAAACGACGAAAGCGCGGAATACAAAAGGCAAATCGCTCAATACGAAAAAGAAATAAAGCAGTTTGACGCTCAGATTGAAGCGTTGATTAGACGGCAGGCGTCTTCCGGCACGGGAACTCTCGCCAATTCGTCGGGACTTATCTGCCCCCTTCAGTACCCCGGAGTATATGTGACTTCAGGCTATTACAGGCATTCTGGCGGATACCATGGAGCGCTCGATTTGAGCGTTTCCGGCGGGTGCTACGGCAAAGCGATTTCAGCGGCGGAAGCCGGCGTCGTAGTCACGGCCGCGTACCATTGGAGCTATGGCAACTATATAATTATTGACCACGGCAACGGGCTGTCTACTCTTTACGCCCATTGCAGTTCGCTTGCGGCGAAAGCCGGGCAGTCGGCGTCTAAAGGTCAGACGATAGCCTACGTCGGCAGCACCGGCAACGCCACGGGTCCTCATCTTCATTTTGAGGTAAGAGTAAACGGCAAACGAGTAAATCCGGCGGGTTACATAAAAGTTTAGCGTAAAATAATATATCGGCGGTCAAACGATCGCCGATAATTTTATTTTTCGTATTCGTCTAAGGTTTTAAATTTATATCCCATGTCTTTAACCGAATCAATTATATCGCCCAACGCGTCCGCGTTGTCTTTCGACACGGCGTGAAGGAGAATCACGGCGCCGGGATGGATTCTATCCGTCACGGTCTTTAAAGCGTAAGACGAGCCTCTTTGATTTGACGTGTCCCAGTCGTCATACGCCAACGACCAGAAAACGCTCATATACCCTAAAGAGCCTACTAAGTCGAGAGCGCAATCGGAGTATTCGCCTTTAGGAAAGCGAAAATAAGGAGCGGAATAGCCGAAATTGGCTCTAATGTAATCGTCAAACGCTTTTATCTCTTCCATCATTTCGGTTCTTGAAAGTTCGTCCATAGAGGGGTGCGTTTTAGTGTGGTTCCCAACGATATGACCTTCTTTAATCATTCTCGCTATTGATTGAGGGTCGCTCTCCATTTCGTCCACGGTGCAGAAAAACGCCGCCTTAACGTTCTTTTCTTTTAAGGTATCGAGAATTTTATCCGTATAGCCGTTGTCGTACCCTACGTCAAAGGTAAGATATACCGCATTTTCGCTTTCGTTTAAATCGACGGTGAGCGCGTTAAAGCCGCGTTCGTCAAAGTATTTTTGACTGTTTATCGATATTTCGTTCGGCTTTTCCGAGGTCGCGACTCCAAAACTATGCGTAATTTTATCTGTAGATAAGTTTCTTTCGTTAAGGGGATCGCTTACCTTAAAATCTATAGGCGGGAGAGGTTTAAATCCAGTAAAATTACCGGCGCTCTCGTCCTCGCCGTATTCAATTTTATAAACGCCGGTTATATTTTCGACTTCATCTTTAGTCGCGTTTTCTAAAGACGAACTTTCGGGATTTTCATCGGATTTGGTCATATTGTCGTTTAAATTATCGCCGGAACAAGACGAAAGTAAAAACACAAATAAAACCGACAGCGTAACGCATAAAAATTTCTTCATAACAATCCATCCTTAAAACGTTTGTGATTAAAGTTTTCTATTGAAAATATCTATATTTTATGTTAAAATCAAAGCGGTAGTTTAATTTATTCGGTTTAAGGCGGCAACCCTTATGCATAAAAAAATTTCCGTCGGCGCGTCGATTTCAATAGCTATTGCGGCCGTAATAATAGCGGTTATAGCGACGTGCGCCGTCACTATGAATATATATAATAATATAGTGTCCGACGTCCCTCAAAGGGAGAGTATGTACAACTCGCTCTCCATGGTCGACAGCATAATAAGAAAAAATTACTTAGGCGCAATCGAGGAAGAGAGTTTAAACTCCTCTTTAGCTAAGGGATACGCTGAAAGTTTATCGGTCGGAAAAAATTACTATTTGACGAAAGAAGAGTACGACGCGTACAAAATTGAATTGTCGGGACTTAATAAAGACGGCTCAAACGTCAATTCTATAAAGTACCAAAAATACGGCGGGGCGGGTTACGTTAAGATTTTAAACTTTACTGACAGAACGCCCGATGAATTTGACGGCGCCATAAAACTCCTTTTAGACAATTCTATTACAGGGCTTGTTATAGACGTTAGGGATAATATGAGTTTTAATATAAACTCCGCCGCGAAAGTTATAGACAGAATCGTTCCTTTAGCCTCTGAAGGCACGGGGTCTATCGCTACGGCTTATGACAAGGACAATAAAAAACTGGAAGTCTGGGCGGCGGATTCGGAAAGCGTCGACTTGCCTGTGTCGGTTATTATAAACGAAAAAACATTGGGCGCGGGGGAACTTTTGGCCTGTGATATACGCGACTTCGGAAAAGGCGCGATAGTCGGCAAAATGTCGGCGGGCGACGGGACGTATAAAAAAACATTCGAGTTAAGCGACGGCTCGGCTCTTTTGATAACTGTCGCGAATATTATACCATATACAAGCGAAAATTACGATAAAATCGGAATCAAACCCGACTATGACGTAGAACCGGATAAAAACGAAAATAAAAAAGGGCTTTCGAACGACAAGCAGTTTTTAAGCGCCTACGCTTCTTTGTCGTCTTAATCATTTCACAAGCCGAGTTTGCGCGCGATCGGACGCGTTTGCTCATAAACGTTAGCGTAATATTTAAAATAGCTTAACGCAAATGTTTTTATAGAATCATTGAATAATGAGCGGGGTTTGACGATCCCGCCTAAATAAAAAGGAGATGGCGCAATGCCTTTTATCGACGCTAAAATTACAAAGACCGTAACTTCCGAAAAGAAAGACGCTTTAAAGTCCGATTTCGGGAAGTTGGCGGGAGATATTCATAAGTCGGAATCTTACCTTATGGTTGGAATTGAAGACGATTACGACTTGTGGTTTTCGGGGAAAAAGCTTTCGGACGGCACTTACGTGTCTGTAAGTCTTTTTGGAAACGCTTCCTCTAAAGACTATGATAAAATGACGGGCGATATTTGCGCGGTTTTAAAAAACGAACTCGATATCCCGCCGCAGAACGTGTATGTTACGTATCATCCCGTTGAAAACTGGGGCTGGAACGGATCCAACTTCTAAAAATCGCCAAAACAGGAACTCCCGTAAAGCGTTTTGCGGGAGTTTAGATTGTTTTGAAAAGTTTTAAACATTTACAGAAAGTTTTTATATGTTTTTAAGCCGCCAGGCAATATCCGAAATAAAAAGTTCTTTTTCAAACGCTTCAGGCTCTGAATTTTTGTCGATATGCGCAAACTCAATCCCCGCGATTTTAGCGAAATCGCTTAAAATCTCGGCGTCAACGTCAAGGCTTAAAACCGTGTGATGGGCGCCGCCCGCCGTAATCCAGCACTCCGCGCCTTTTTTAAGATCGGGGAGAGGCTTCCACATAACTCTCGCAACGGGAAGATTGGGCATTTTCTTTGTAGGCTTAACGCACTCTATATCTTCGGTAATAAGTCTAAATCTCCCGCCCAAATCGATTAAACTTGTGGCGGTGGCATTGCCTTCCACGCCTTCAAAAACCAGCCTCGCGGGCGGCTCTTTGCCGCCGATGCTAAGAGGATGGACTTCGATCTTCGGTTTATCGGACGCTATAGACGGGCAGACTTCTAACATATGAGCGCCGAGCGTGAGACCGTTTTCAAGGTCGTATGTGTAATCTTCCATAAAAGCCGAACGTTTGCCCATAAATTTTATTACGGCGGTTAAAGCGGCGGTCTTCCAGTCGCCCTCAGCCCCGAAACCGTAACCTTGCCTTAAAAGATCCTGCGTAGCGATTCCCGGGAGCTGCTTTAAACCGAAAAGATCCTCGAAAGTATTGGTAAAAGCGGAGCAGTTTTCGGAATCGAGCATCTTTTTAATGGCGATTTCCTCTCTCGCCTGGTATTTTACCGCTTCAATATCGTCCGTGTTAAAATCGTAAAGAGAACGGTAAACTTCTAATTGCTCGTCGATTTCTTCTTCCGCGACTTTATTTACTTCTTCCGCTAAAGCGCCTACTCCCCAGGTATTCACTTCCCAGCCCAATTTAAGCTGAGCCTCCGTTTTATCTCCCTCTGTTACGGCCACCTCTCTCATATTGTCGCCAAAGCGCATGACTTTTAATTTTTTGCTGAACGAAAAAGCCGCCGCCGCTTTCATCCATTTTGATATTTTTAAAAGAACATCGTCGTCTTTCCAATAGCCCATGACGATTTTGCGCGGTTTTTTAAGTCTTTGACCTATATATCCGTGTTCTCTGTCGCCGTGGGCGCTTTGATGAAGATTCATATAGTCCATGTCTATTTCTTCATCAGGTATGGTTTTATTAAACTGAGTGTGAAAGTGAAGCCAAGGCTTTTGAAGCGAATCTAAAGCGTTAATCCACATTTTAGAAGGGGAAAACGTGTGACAGAAAGTGATAACGCCCGCTATATTGTCGTCGTAATTTACTTCTTTAACTATGTTTTCGGCAATATCGGAAGTTTTGACAATTCCGCCGAACACTACGGGATAAGGCAGTTTTTTACTGTCGTTTAAGAAATCGACTATTATTTTGGAGTCGTTTTCGACCTGCCTTAAGGTTTCGTCGCCGTAAAGGAACTGACTGCCCGTAATAAAACTGAACTTATAGTTATTGTTAATCATGATCTCACCTTTTCCATTGATAGTCTTATAATACATCATACAGTCCTATAAAATCAACAATTTTTTAACGGTAAATGATTTTTTAAAAGTTGCGATAAAAATTTTATGCAAAATGTAAAAAAATTATTGATTATTTTGTTTTGGTATGATACAATGTTCAGTAACTGGAGGTATACATATGGAATTAGGTAAGAAAATTTCCACCGTTCTTTCGAATGTCAAGACGTATTGGAAAAAACCAATGAAAGGCAGGTACATGAGTTTCCGCGAAATCGCGGCGTATTCGGGGGGGGGCATCGGCGCTTACATGATAATAACCCTCGGCACGGCTTGTATATTGGGCACCGGCAATACCCTTATATCGAGTACGTTAGGCGTGGGCGCTACGGACATGTACATTCTTTATGTCATAGCCGTACTAACTAATATACCTTTAACGGGGCTTAGGGCTAACATAATAGACAACACCCGCAATAAGGCCGGCAAATACAGGCCTTATATAGTTTCAATGGCTATTCCTACGGCTATAATAGCCGTCTTGATGGTTTGGTTTCCGTATGATAAAGTTTTCGGTTCAATATTCGGCTCCATGGAGATTTTCGGCAAATCCGCCTCATATGTCGCCAAATGCGCGCTGATTTTGTTTTTTAACCTCCTTTTAAATTTCTTCTATTACTTTTTCTACGATTCGTATGAAAATTTGATTCACGTTCTCTCTCCCAACTCTCAGGAAAGAGCGGACGTTACGTCTATCAAAGCTATAGTTTATTCTTTTGCTCCAAGTGTAATAAACCTTATAACGCCTATTATAGCTTCCAAGATCTATAAGACGAACACAACCGATATTAGGGTTTACAGGCTGCTTTACCCCATACTCGCGGTGTTGGGCATTTTACTTTGCATAATCGTTTATAAGTATACGGAAGAGAAAATCGTTCAGGCGAGAACGCATGTTATTCAAATAAGATTTACGGATTCTTTAAGAGAAGTCGCCAAAAATAAGTATTTCTGGATAATCGCGCTCGCGGGATGGATAGGTTTCCTCGAAACCTCCTACGCCAATATCCAAAACTGGCTTTACAATTACGGCGGCGTTTGCAGCGGTACGGTTTACGGTATAGTCGTCACGCTGTACGGCAACTCTTCTTTATGGGGTATGTTAATGGCGCCTTTCGCGATTAGAAAGTGGGGCAAGAAAAAGGTACTTGTATTTACTAATGTTTTAAATATAGTATTTATACTTATGATGCTTCCCGCCACGGCTCAAATGAACGGCACGACTATGTGGCTCGTACTCATCTGCCTTTATCTTAACGGCGTGGTCGGTTCGTTTATGCACATTTTGAATCCCGCTATTCAAGCCGATATAAGAGATTATCAGCAGTATAAAACAGGCGAAAGAATCGACGGTATGTTTTCGGCAGTCACAACCATAGGCAGCGTAATAAGCCTTGTTACGTCTTCGGTTCTTCCGTTCATATATGAAAAAGGCGGCATAACCGAGGCCAACGCGAAAATAGTTACGTCCAATCCCGATGTTCTTAACAGGATGTTAGGCGATGGCAAGACCGTCGGGACTATCTTAAAAGAGCAGCTGGCGCAGGGGCAGAACAACTATATTAACGCTTATTCCGCTTTATACGACGTGAATATTTTGTCGCACTTGCTCCACGTTTTGATTATAGTTTCCGCCGTGGGTGCCCTTTTGAACGTCATCCCGTACATATGGTATGATTTTGACGAGAAAAAACAGAAGTCGGTCGTCAATATATTAAAAGTTCGGGCGTTATTTGAGGATTATGACAACGGCGTCCTTACAGATAGAGATCTTGTGGAAACCGTCGATATAATCAATAACGCAAAAGAGATGAGCGGTAAAACGCCTAAATCGACAAATAAAAAAGATTATAATAATTCAGGAAAATCCACTCGCAAAGAAGCTAAAAAAGCTTACAAAGAAGCTTTGAAATATAACGAAGATATAGAAGTTTCCAAAATGGTCTGCGATGAACTTTATAAATTCTCTAAAGACCTTTATATTCAACAGGTTAAGGCGTACACGGACGTTTACAATAAAGGTTTGGCGGGACTTAAATCAATGTCTCTTGAGGCGATTAAAGACGAGCTTAAGAAAGCTAAATCCCTTCCCACGACTACGCCCGAACAAAAAGAGCTTAGAAAGTTCTCCGTAGAGATAGCGTCGAAGAAAAAACTCTCGTATAAGACGATCCATAAATATTACGGCGGCGACAAAGCGTTTGAAAAACCGGATTTCGCGCACCTTGAACTCTTATACAACAAAGAAGACGAGATCGACAAAAAACTTAAAGACCTTTATAACGACCTTCATAAATCCAAAAAGGAACATGATTCCACAAAAGAGCAGAAAATAAGAGCGGAAATCAAAAAAATTGAGCAGGAGAAGAAACCGCTTCGCAAAGAGATAAAAGCCGAAATGGATAAACACGCATACTTTAACCGCGCCGCCAAGCCTTATCTCGACGCCGAAAAACTCTTAAAACAGCAAGAAAATTATAAACATCTTGATGAAATCGAGTCGCTTTATATAGCCGCTAAAGAAAGACTTGAGAGCGTTCCTTCGGAAGTTTAAAAAACAAAACAAAGCCCCGACCGTATGGCCGGGGTAATTTTTAAGGTTCCGCAACAATTCCGTCCAATATGGTTTTGTGAATCGAAAAATCGCCGTTTAATATGTTGACGTCGGCTATGTAATCTTTTTTTAAAAATCCTGTATCCTTTAAATTTATCGACGCGGCGGGATTTTCCGTAACCGACCTTACGGCGTCTTCTTTTTTAACGCCTATATTTAAAAGGTTTTTAAACATATCGTAAATATTCATGGTGGATCCGGCCAGCGTTCCGTCGGGAAGAGCGGCGACCCCGTTTTTAACGTTTACTTTTAAGTCTCCTAATGTATACTCGCCGTCATTAAGACCGGCGGCCGCCATGGAATCTGAAATCACAATAAGTTTTTCGCTTTTAAGGGAGAACATCATTTTTAATACGGGCGGCAAAACATGAACGCCGTCGCAAATTATCTCGGCGAACGCGTCCGAGTTAAAAAACGCGCAAACAACTCCCGGGTTTCTGTGGTGAAGAGGGTTCATCGCGTTAAATATATGAGTTATGTGTTTAGCGTCGGCATTAATAGCTTCCATAGCTCTTTCATATGAACAATCGGTATGCGCTATGGATACTGTTCCGTTAAATTTTTTAATAAAATCAACGGCGTTGTCGTATTCCGGGGCTACGTTTACGACTTTAACAAAATCTCCTAATGATTTAATAAAATCCAAATCAGGCTTTTTTAAAAGTGATTTATCATGAGCGCCGCTTCTTTTAGGGGAGAGATAAGGACCTTCGAGATTTACTCCAACTATTTTAGAGCCTGCGGCGGAGATTTTTGACGCTTCTTTGATCGTTTCGACGGCTTTTATGATATCGCCGCAAGACAGCGTCACGGTCGTTGGCAAAATAGAGGTAACGCCGTTTTTAAGGTAGTACCGGCGCATTTTTAAAATTTCCGAGACTGAGGCTTTGGAAAAATCAAATCCAATCGAACCGTGAGTGTGAATATCAATAAATCCGGGAACGATATATTTTTCGGAACAGTCGATTATATCGTCGTCGCTTTCTGACGAGCCGAATCCCGCGATTCTCCCGTTTTTAATATTTAAATCGGTTTTGGTAAATTCGCCGTTAATAAACGCGCGACCGTTTTTTAAAATCATTGGCGCCCCTTAATCAGTTTATTTGAAGATAAGAAATCTCGATATTTTTTCTGTATTTTGTGAAGACGATTTTTATGGAGTCTGTTTCGCAGGGTTTCTCCTCGCAGATTTTTTTGTGGCCTATTACAGTCCCTTCGGAATGCTTTTTCCATTTATTGTTTTTCTTAACATAGACGGTAAATTTTTCGACGTGCTGACCGCCCCTGATGTGCTCTTTTAACACTACTTTATCAAAAAGTTTCGGTTCGTCGAAATTAACCGTTATTTCGGGGTTTTTATCGCTTTCTTTAGGACTCCAGAAGGCGTCGTTGTCGGCCGATAAATTATCAGCTTTATAGAGGTCGCCCAATTCGCTGCTAGCCGCGACGGTCGCTTCGCTTAAAAGATTGTAGCCAAAAATTACTTTTAAATCGTGACCCGTGGATTTAAGGATTTCTTTTTCGGTGTTTTCAAACTTACCCCTTTTGTCGGGGGCTAACCCGAGCATAAGATTTTGGTTGCCGCCCACGGTTTTACAGTACATTTTTAATAATTTATCCTTGGTTTTAGAGAGCATATCGTCGTCTTTTTTGTAAAACCAGTGCGGGCGCATAGGGTAATTTACTTCACACGGCGACCAAATAAAGTCGGTTTCGCCTCTAATAGCGCTCCTGCCGCCTAAGTCCAACACCATTTGACCTTCTTTTTTCTTAACTTTTGAGTACAATACGCTCCCGTCCTCGGAGTATCCGTAGCAGGCGGGGACGCTGTTCCACTCCTCGTTTCTTGTGACGCCTTTGGAGTTGCCGACCCATCTCGCGTCGGGACCCCGCCAGGTGATAGCGCAGTCGGGCTGATATTCTCTTATAATTTTGTAAACGGTTTTATAATCAAAATCAAACGGTATATCTTCGTCGCACCTGTCGTCGACGATTATCTCAAAGAGCTTTCCGTAATTTGCGACTAGTTCGGTAAGTTGTTTTATAAAAAACTCGTTATAAGAGCCTTTGGGGTCTTTAAATGATTTTTCGTGCCTGTCCCATACGGGCAGATAAAGCCCGAATTTAAGACCGTATTTTAAGGAAGACGTAGCCGCCATTCTTACAAGATCGCCTTTGCCGTCAAGCCACGACGAGGATTTAACGCTGTAATCGGTAGTTTCGGTTTGCCAGTTGCAAAAACCGTCGAAGTGTTTCGCGGTGAGAATCATTCCGCTCATGTTGGCTTGTTTTACAAGCTCGCACCATTCGTCCGTATTTAAATCTTCCGGCCAGAACATCTCCGGCACGGTAAAACCATCGCTTATTTCCCTGCCGGTAAAAGTGTTAAGACCGTAGTAAATTATGGCGTAAAATTCCATATCCTGCCATTTTATTTGACGTTCGGTAGGAAAAACGTTAGCGGCGATTTCATATGATTTCATAACCAGACCCGACTTCATTTAAAATAATTATATTGAAATTATACTATAAAAAACCGCAAAAATCAAGCCGACTGTTAAAGCCGGCTCGTTAAAGGTATATTCTTAAGACGCTTTTTCTCTTTTTGCTTTGTCTATGTCGCTAATAACGTCGTTTGCAAACTCAATGCTGTTATCGATGCACTTCATGGAAATGTCTTTTTTCATGGTGAGGTGGAAACAGTGACCGAGCGTCAACCCGTCGGCGTAAAATGTCGCTACTTTAGGAGAGTGTTCCATGAGTTTTAACGCCATCGGACGACCTTGATCTGTGCAAATAACGTCGCTGTCGGACCAGGAGAGGAAAACGGGACTCCACGCGTCGTTCACGAAATCTATGGGAGATATGTAGTCGAAATATTTGAAGTCGATTATGTTAGTCATATCTTTCGTTAAATCGAAGCCCACTAACATGGAGCCCAACTCGCGGGAAAGACCGAATAAATGTTCTCCCATCATTTTTTTCATGTCGTATGGACCGCTGTGGAGAATTAAAGCGGCGATGGGAGCGGTAATCTCGGGGAGATTTGTTAAGGCGGGAAGATCGGGATTAAATTTTAACACTCCTAAATACGCCGCTAAGTACGCGCCGGACGAGTCGCCGGTAACTACAATTTTATCGACGTCAATATTATACGTTTGAGCAAGGACGGGAATATAGTTTAAAGCGTCGGCGCAATCTTTAATGCAGCCCATAATATCGACTGAAGGCGGCATACGGTAGTTTATGTTGTAAACGTAATACCCTCTGTCGGCATAGTACTCTGAAAGACACTTTCTGTAACGCTTATCGCCCATAACGAAGCCGCCGCCGTGGATATTGAGGATTATGGGGTGTTTCTTGCCGTCCTTAAGACAAAGAGGATCAAAGTAAAGATCGCCGCAAGTCATCTTTTCATCGATATCGCTATAAGGAATATCTTTAATACAGAAAATATTATCGTAGTTATACGGGTTTTGTGATTTTTTGCAGACAATATCGACCGCTTTAAATACAATTTGTGACTTATTCATAAAATTGTTACTCCTTTCGCATCTATTCGCAAAATTTATTTTAGCACGGTATCCGGCTTTTTTCAATAGCTTTTCTCGCTGTAATATTACATTGACATTGTATTTTTGTAAATATTTTGTAAATACAATTTTTTGTGAATTTTACATTTTATGCAAGTAATACGTATATTTTTAAATATATACATAATATTATTCATTTTGAAAATTGCGACAGCTGCGATTGACGTCAAACGACGCCTGTATATTGGCGTTATAAACAATAACGCGGCGTATTAAGAGACTATATGATGTAAAACAACAAAAATGTATAAATATTCAGATTTAATATTGACATACGGAATTAAAAGTGTAAAATATATTCTTAGAAAATTAAAAGGTCATATCTACTTTTTATAGGAGCGATAACATGAAGAGAATTTTTATCGACGGGAACTCCGGCACGACGGGTCTTCGAATTGAAGAACGTCTTAAAAAAAGGCGCGATATAGAACTTTTAAAAATTGACGACGGCTTAAGAAGAGACGAGAGCGAGCGAAGAAAACTTATAAATTTAAGCGATATTACTTTTCTTTGTCTTCCCGACGACGCGTCAAAACAGTCGGTTTCTCTTTGCGAAAACGAAAATACCGTAATTATCGACGCCTCGACCGCTCACAGAGTAAACCCATCGTGGGCGTATGGGTTTCCTGAGCTTTCAAGCGAATTTAAAAGTAATATCGCGTCTTCCAAAAGAATAGCCGTTCCGGGCTGTCACGCGACGGGGTTTATTTCGGCGGTTTACCCGCTTGTAAATTTAGGGCTTCTCCCGAGAGATTACCCGTTTTCGTGTTTTTCCCTTACGGGATACAGCGGCGGCGGCAAAAAAATGATAAACGATTACGAAAACAATAAAACGTCCGATTTGTTTTCTCCGAGGTTATACGGTCTTTCGGGGAATCACAAGCACTTAAAAGAAATGAAGTATATAACGGGCGTTGAAAACGAGCCCATATTTACGCCTATTGTTGACGATTACTATAGCGGCATGGCGACTTCGGTCCCCGTTTTCGCTAAATGTTATAATTTAACGCTTAACATTGTTTTTGAAGCTTTTTGCGAATTTTACAAATATTCCAAACTCATTAGCGTATACAAAGGGAACAAAATTTCTTTTCTTCCCGCAAACGATATGGCGGGGCTTGACAATATGAAAATCTACATAACGGGAAACGACGAGAGAATAGTTATAACAAGCGTATTTGACAATTTGGGAAAAGGCGCGTCCGGAGCGGCTATAGAATGTATGAATATATCGCTTGGGTTAGACGAAACGTCGTTTTTAGATTTTTAAGAGGTGTTTACAATGGAATATATAAAAGGCGGAGTATGCGCTCCAAAGGGATTTAAAGCGGGCGGCATTCATTGCGGATTTAGGAAGAATAAGAGTAAAAAAGATCTCGCTTTGATTGTAAGCGAAAAGGAAGCGTCGGCGGCGGCCATATACACTTTAAACCTTGTAAAAGGAGCCAGTATCGACGTTACGAAATCAAATATAAGCGACGGGAAAGCGAGAGCTATAATTTGCAATACCGGAAAAGCGAATACCTGTAACGCGGACGGGCGGGAAAAAGCCCTGGAAATGTGCAAAATCGCGTCGGACGCTTTGGGTATAGATAAAGAAGACGTAATCCCCGCGTCTACGGGAGTTATAGGCGTTCCGCTAGACACCGAGCCTATAAAGGAAAATATAAACAAACTCGTTTCCTCTTTAAGCGAAGAGGGAAGTCAAGACGCGGCGGAGGCTATTATGACGACCGATACCGTGTTTAAGGAATTTGCCGTAAAATTTACTTTGGACGGAAAAGAGTGTAAAATCGGCGGCGTCGCCAAAGGTTCGGGGATGATTCACCCTAACATGGCGACTATGCTCGTTTTTATTACGACCGACATTTCCATAACGCCGGAATTTCTTCATAAAGCCCTCTATCAAGACGCGGAGAAGAGCTTTAATATGATAAGCGTAGACGGCGACACTTCGACAAACGATATGGTCGTAGTTTTGGCGAACGGTCTCGCGGGCAACAAAACTATCGATGAAGAGAACGAGGATTTTTATATCTTTAAAGAGGCTCTGGGGAAACTCACTGAAAAGCTTTGCAGAGCTATAGCTAAAGACGGGGAAGGGGCTACTAAGCTCATCGAGTGCAACGTAAAAGGAGCGCCCGATTGGAATACCGCTAAAACCGCGGCGAAATCAGTCGTAAGTTCCTCGCTTTTTAAAGCGGCGATGTTCGCTTCCGACGCTAACTGGGGGAGGATTCTTTGCGCCATAGGATATAGCGGGGCGAAGGTCGACGTAAATAAAATCGACGTCGAGTTTAGCAGTAAGGCGGGAAGCGTAAAGGTGTGTGAAAACGGATGCGGCATAGAGTTTAGCGAGGAGAAAGCTAAGGAAATACTCCTTTCGGACGAAATCATGGTAAATATAGACCTCAAAAGCGGAAACGAGAGCGCGATCGCGAGAGGATGCGATCTTACTTACGATTATGTTAGAATAAACGGCGACTACAGAACATAAAAACGGTGAAATAACGTGAATAATATATCTAATTCTCAAAGAGCGGAAGTCTTAACGCAGGCTCTTCCCTATATAAGAAGTTACAGAAATAAAATAATCGTCGTAAAGTACGGCGGCAACGCTATGATAAACGAGGAATTGCAAAGCGCCGTAATAGGCGATCTTGTGCTTTTATCGCTTATAGGAATAAAAGTCGTGTTAGTCCACGGCGGCGGACCTGAAATAAACGAAACTCTTAACAAAATGAATATGCGCTCGGAGTTTATAGACGGTCTTAGAGTTACAGATAAAGACACGGCAGAAGTGGTTCAAATGGTTCTCGCCGGAAAGATCAATAAAAATCTCGTCAATATGATATTAAATAAAGGTGGCAAGGCGGTGGGACTTTGCGGCGTGGACGATCATATGATTATGGCTCAAAAGCTCGACGACGTTCACGGATTTGTAGGGAAAATTACAAGCGTTAACACGGAGCTTGTCGTCGATCTTATTGAAAAAGACTACATTCCCGTAATATCGACTATTGGCTGCGACGACGACAATAACACGTACAACATAAACGCCGATACCGTGGCGGCGTATCTGGCGGGAGCTTTAGAAGCCGAGTGCCTTATAAATATGTCGGATATACCGGGGCTTTTAATGGATAAAGACGATCCTTCGACGCTAATAAGAAGAGTTTTTGTAAGCGACGCGCCGGATCTTATCCACAGAGGTATAATTTCAGGCGGCATGATACCTAAAATCAAATGCTGTATAGAGGCTATCAGAAGAGGCGTTAAAAAGGTCTTTATTATAGACGGACGCGTTCCCCACTCTATTTTAATAGAAATTTTTACAAACGACGGTCTCGGCACGATGTTTTTAGAATGAAAAAAGAGGCGACGTTATGGATATATTGGAAAAGGATAAAGAATATTTAGCGGGATGCTATAATCGCTACCCCGCGGTGTTAGTAAGAGGAAAAGGGTCGAGAGTTTTCGACCGTGACGGAAAAGAATATATAGATATGGGCGCGGGGATCGGAGTCAACTCATTTGGATATTGCGACGAAACATGGGTAAAGGCCGTTACGGAACAACTAAGCGTTTTACAGCATACGTCCAATCTCTATTATACGGTTCCGGGAGTGGAGCTTTCGGAAATTTTATGTAAAAAGTCGGGAATGAAAAAGTGCTTTTACGGCAATTCCGGCGCGGAGGCTAACGAAGCCGCGATAAAGGCGGCGAGAAAATACTCTTTCGATAAATATAAAGACGAAGAAAGAAAAGAGATAATCACATTAAAAAGGAGCTTTCACGGGAGGACTTTAGCGACTTTAAAAGCTACCGGACAAGAAGAATTTCACACGATTTTCGGTCCGTTCCCGGAAGGGTTCTTATATTGCGAACCCGATAATTTCGACGAATTTTTAAGTTTATATTCCGAAAAAACCTGCGCCGTAATGATGGAAGTTATACAGGGCGAGGGCGGCGTAAACGTCTTAAGCCGCGATTTTGTAAAAAAAGTCGTTGAATTTTCTAACGAACATGATATAATTGTAATAATAGACGAGGTGCAGTCGGGTAACGGAAGAACCGGCAAGATGTACGCTTATCAGCATTTTGACATAACGCCCGATATTGTAACTACCGCCAAGGGCGTGGCGGGCGGTCTTCCTATGGGAGTATGTATGCTGGGAGAGAAAGTAAAGGACACGCTGACTTTAGGGTCTCACGGCTCTACGTTCGGGATGAACCCCGCGGTCGCGGCGGGCGCTTTAAGTATCGTTAAAAGATTGGACGACGAGTTTTTAGCGGAAGTAAAGAAAAAAAGCGATTATATCGTAGAGAGATTAAATAGTTGCGAAAATGTAAAAAGCGTGTCGGGCTTAGGGCTTATGCTGGGGATAGAAACGACAAAACCCGCCGGAGATATAGTAAACGAGTGCCTTGATAAAGGCGTTTTGTGTCTTACCGCTAAGACAAAAGTAAGACTTCTGCCGCCTTTAAACATATCCCCGGACGACTTGGAGAAGGCTTTAAACATAATTACGGAGGTAATCGGCTGATGGAAAATCTCTTGAAATTAGGCGACCTTAACGAGAAAGAAATTTTATCTATTTTAAATCTTGGCGATCAACTTAAATATGAAAAAAAGAACGGCATAAGACGATCCTATCTAGAGGGCAAAACGCTTGGAATGATATTCGCCAAAGCGTCGACAAGGACGAGAGTGTCTTTTGAAGTCGGGATGTACGACTTAGGGGGTTCGGCGCTGTTTTTAAGCAACGCAAACACTCAGTTAGGTCGCGGAGAGCCTATAGAAGACACGGCGAGAGTTCTTTCACGCTACTTAGACGGGATTATGATAAGGACTTTCGATCAGGAAGAAGTTGAAAAACTCGCTGAATTTTCAAGTATCCCGGTTATAAACGGTCTTACGGATTACTGTCACCCTTGCCAGGCGCTTGCGGATCTTATGACGATAAGAGAATATAAAAATACGTTTAAAGGAGTGAAACTCGCTTTTATAGGCGACGGCAACAATATGGCGAACTCCTTAATAGTAGGCGGGTTAAAAGTCGGTATGGAAGTGTCCGTAGCATGTCCTAAAGGATATGAACCCGATTCGTCTATAGTTAAGCGGGCTAACGAAACGGGCGGATTTACTTTAACGGACGACATTTACGAAGCCGCTAAAGACGCCGACGTGGTTTACACCGACGTGTGGGCGTCAATGGGCGAGGAAGACGAAGTCGAAATCAGAAAAAAGGCTTTTAAAGGCTATCAAGTAAGCGGCGACCTTATGAAAGCGGCTAAAAAAGACGCTATCGTTTTGCATTGTCTTCCCGCTCACAGGGGAGAAGAGATTACGGCGGACGTATTTGAAAGTCACGCGGACGAAATTTTTAATGAGGCGGAAAATCGCCTTCACGTTCAAAAATCCGTAATGGTTAAACTTATGAAAGACGATAATTGACTAAAAAGGGCATATGCCCTTTTTCGTTATGGCTTTATTTTACTTATCGCGCTTTATTTCTTCTAAAAGAATTATATGAGGTTTTTCTATGGGCAAAAAATATCTTGTGCTAAACGACGGTCATATTTTTGAAGGAGAGGGTTTCGGGGCTTCCTCGGACGCTTTAGGAGAACTTGTGTTTACAACGGGCATGACGGGATATATCGAAACGCTCACCGACCCAAGTTATTACGGGCAGATTATAATGCACACTTTTCCTCTCATAGGAAATTACGGCATGATTACCCCTGATAAAGAGAGTGAAAAACCGGCGTGCAGGGGGTATGTCGTAAGAGAATGGTGCAAAAAGCCTTCAAATTTCAGATGCGAAACGGATATTGACGCTTTTCTTAAAAACAACAATATAGTCGGAATATCAGGCGTAGACACGAGAGAAATCACTAAAATTATAAGAGAAGAAGGCGTTATGAACGCCTATATTACGAGCGACCCGTCTAAAGTAGACAAGAAAATTCTTAACGAATATATTGTAAAGGACGCGGTAAAATCGGTATCTTCTCTCAATATGGAAACATATAAAGCCCCATGTGAAAAATTTAACGTCGTCTTAATAGATTACGGCGCTAAGATGAACATAATAAGAGAGCTTTTAAACAGGAACTGTACGGTTCACCGAGTTTCTTACAATACCGCCGCTAAAGATATTTTAGCGATAGGCGCCGATGGAGTTATGCTCTCAAACGGTCCCGGAGACCCTTCTGAAAATAAAGAGGCCATATCCGAACTTAAAAAGCTGTTCGGAAAATTACCGATTTTCGGGATATGCTTAGGTCATCAGCTTTTATCTATAGCCGCGGGAGGCAAAACGGAAAAGCTTAAATACGGTCATAGAGGAGCGAATCAGCCCGTTAAAAGACTTTCGGACGGGAGAGTCTTTATAACGAGCCAGAATCACGGGTACGCGGTAATCGGCTCGTCTATAGATAAATCTGTAGGAAGAGTGAGCTTTATTAACGCGAACGACGACACTTGCGAAGGTGTGGAATACCCGGATTATAACGCTTATACGGTGCAGTTCCACCCGGAAGCGAGCGGGGGTCCTACCGATACGAAATTCCTTTTTGATAAATTTATACAAATGATGACTAAATGATTTAATAGCCGCGTAAAAAATTTTACTTCTTAAAAAAGGACGTGCTGAGGTTGCCTTTAAATAAAGATATAAAAAAAGTTCTCGTAATAGGCTCGGGACCAATAGTAATAGGTCAGGCGGCCGAATTTGATTACGCCGGAACGCAGGCTTGCCGAGTTCTTAAAAACGAGGGTCTCGACGTTGTTTTGGTAAACTCCAATCCCGCTACAATTATGACCGATAACGCTTTAGCGGATGAAATATACCTTGAGCCTCTTACCGAAGAGACGGTAATGCGCATCATTGAAAAAGAAAAGCCAGACTCTGTTTTGGCCGGATTAGGCGGTCAGACGGGTCTTACTATAGGTATGCAGCTCAGTAAAAGCGGCTTTTTAAAGGAACACGGCGTAAAGCTCATAGGGACTAACTCGGACGCCATAGACAAAAGCGAGGACAGAGAGCTTTTTAAAGAGACGATGCAGTCTATAGGTCAGCCCGTTATACCTTCCGATATAGCAACGACGCCCGAAAGAGCTTTGGAAATAGCGCGCGAGATAGGTTTCCCGGTTATAATTCGCCCCGCCTTTACGTTGGGGGGAGCGGGAGGCGGAGTCGCTTATAACGAGGAAGAACTCGACACGATAGCGTCTAACGGCATAATGCTCTCCCCGATAAATCAAATCCTTGTCGAAAAGTACATTTACGGCTGGAAAGAAATAGAATTCGAGGTTATGCGCGACCATAAGGGGAACGTTATAGCCGTATGCTCTATGGAAAATTTCGATCCCGTGGGCGTTCATACGGGCGACAGCATAGTAATAGCGCCGGCGGTCACACTATCCGATAAAGAATACCAAATGTTAAGGGGCGCCTCCCTTAAAATAATAGATTCTTTGGGGATTGAGGGCGGCTGCAACTGCCAATTCGCTCTTAATCCCGAATCAATGGAATATTCCGTAATAGAAGTAAATCCGAGAGTTTCGCGCTCGTCGGCTTTGGCGTCAAAAGCCACGGGGTACCCTATAGCGAAAGTCGCCACTAAAATCGCGCTCGGGTACACTCTCGACGAAATAAGAAACGACGTGACGGGAAGAACTTGCGCGTGCTTTGAACCGACGCTCGACTACGTTGTAGTAAAGCTCCCAAAATGGCCGTTTGATAAATTTATAAACGCGAAACGCACATTAGGCACTCAAATGAAGGCGACCGGGGAAGTTATGGCTATTGCCCCCTGTTTCGAGGCGGCTTTAATGAAAGCCGTGAGAGGAGCCGAAATTTCTCTCGACACGCTCAGTATGAAAAAATTAGAAGACCCGTCGGTCGATATTATTAAAAAGCTCCGCGACGTCGACGATATGAGGCTTTTTACTGTGTTCGAGGCTATAAAAAGAGGCGTGTCGACGGAAACAATTCATGATATTACTAAAATTGACGAATGGTTTATAGATAAAATAAGAAATCTCGCCGATTACGAAGAGGAAATTAAAAATTCTCTTACGGATGAACTTTATATAAAGGGCAAAAAATACGGCTACACGGACGAGGCCATAGAGAGAATAAGCGGCCGGAAGATAAATAAAAAGCGCGACGCGGTATTTAAGATGGTCGACACTTGCGGAGCGGAGTTTAAAGCCGAAACGCCGTATTTTTATTCGACTTACGACGATTGTTGCGAAGCGAGAGAGCATCTTAAAGACAACAACTCTAAAAAAATCATAGTTTTGGGCTCGGGACCTATCAGGATTGGTCAGGGCATAGAATTTGACTATTCTTCGGTTCACTGCGTCTGGACGCTCAAAGATTTGGGTTATGAAGTTGTGATCATAAATAATAACCCCGAAACAGTGTCGACTGATTTTGATACGGCGGACAGACTCTATTTTGAGCCTTTAACGCCGGAAGACGTGTTAAACGTAATAAAAGTCGAAAACCCGGAAGGCATAGTCGTGGCGTTCGGCGGTCAAACAGCTATTAAGCTTACAAAATTTTTAGATAAAAACGGCTTTAAAATTTTAGGCACTTCGCCGGAGGGCATAGATATTGCCGAAGACCGGGAGAGATTCGATAAACTTTTGGGGAAATTTGGCATCAGAAGGCCTAAAGGCATGGCGGTCGTCACAATGGACGAGGCTTTAAACGCCGCGCATACTTTGGGTTTCCCGGTACTTCTTCGACCGTCGTATGTTATAGGCGGTCAGAATATGACTATAGCTTATAACGACTTGGACGTCAGACAGTATATGGAGATTATTCTGTCGGGCAAAATAGAAAACCCCGTCCTTGTAGACAAATATATGATGGGGTCAGAGCTTGAAGTCGACGTAATATCCGACGGAAAAGACGTTTTAATCCCCGGAATTATGCAGCATATCGAAAGGGCGGGCGTTCACAGCGGCGACTCTATAGCCGTTTACCCTCCATATAATCTCCGCGACACAATGACAGAAACGATTATCGAGTGCAGTACAAATCTCGCTCTGGCGTTAGGCACTAGAGGTTTAGTTAATATACAGTATTTGATTTATGAAAACGAACTTTACGTTATAGAAGTAAATCCGAGAGCGTCGAGAACCATACCTTATATCAGTAAAGTCACGGGCGTTCCGATGGTAGACATAGCCACGAGAGTTATGACGGGCGTTCCTCTTAAAGATTTGGGTTACGGGACGGGACTTTATAAAACGCCGCCTTATTTCGCCGTAAAAGTCCCTGTATTTTCATTTGAAAAGCTATTAGACGCCAATTCGAGTTTAGGTCCTGAAATGAAATCTACGGGAGAAGTCCTGGGAGTGGGCAAAACTCTTGAGGAGGCTTTATTTAAAGGGCTTGTTTCCGCGGGATTCGAAATACCTTCCCGATCTTTCAAAAATAAAGATTTAGGCGTTTATATAACCGTTAAAGACGCGGATAAAACGGAGGTTGTGCCTCTCGCCAAGAAATTTTCGGATTTAGGTCTTAAAATTTACGCGACGAAAGGCACCGCCGAGGCTATAAGGAGCATCGACATTGACGTTACGGTCGTAAATAAACTCTACGACGACGGGAATACCATAATGGATCTTCTTGAAAGCGGGAAGATTAAATATATTGTCTACACGGGAACTCCTCTCGACGTTATAGACGACTTTATAAAGCTGCACAGAAGAGCGCTTCAGCTTTCGGTCGCCACTTTAACGTCGCTTGACACGGCAAACGTCATGGCGGATATTATAGCGAGCGGATTTAATCAGCTTAACACGGAGCTTGTGGATATAAATAATATGCGAAAAGAGCCTATGAAGCTTAAATTCGCTAAAATGCAGGGAGCAGGCAACGATTTTATATTCTTCGACAACCTCGACGGCAAAATCACAAATCCCGAAGCGCTGGCGATTAACTTTTGCAACAGACATTACGGCATAGGTTCGGACGGCATAGTTTTGCTGGAAAAATCAAAAGTAGCCGACGCCAAAATGATTATGTTCAATAAAGACGGCTCGAAAGGATATATAGCCGGAAACGGTCTTCGCTGCACAGGTAAATATCTTTACGACAACCATATAATTAACAGAACCAATATGACCATTGAAACGCCGGTGGGTCTTCGCGAAATAAAACTCTACACTGAAAACGGGAGAGTAAAATCCGTTAAGGTTATGATGGGATCTCCCGAGTTTAAATCAAAAAAAATCCCGACAAATATTCCGTCCGATAATGTTATAGATTATCCTATTACGGTAATGGGAAAAGAGTATAATGTCACTTGCGTGTCGGTAGGCAACCCTCATTGCGTAGTTTTTAGCAGAAATATAGACCGTCTTAATCTTAACGAAATAGGTCCGGAGTTTGAAAACGCGCCGTATTTCCCCGAAAAAATAAACACAGAATTTGTGAGCGTTATAAATAGACGAACTTTAAGAATGAGAGTGTGGGAAAGAGGCAACGGGGAAACTTACGCGTGCGGCACGGGAGCCTGCGCCGCCGTTTGCGCCGCCTGTGTTTTAGGCTTTTGCGATAAAAACGAGGATATTACCGTAAAGCTTAAAGGCGGAGATCTTTTGGTAAATTATACCGACGATAAGCTTACTCTCACGGGGAACACAAATCTTATTTTTGAGGGCGTAATAGAATATTGACGCTTTAAATTAAAATGCCGGACGAAAGAGAAAAACAGCAATTCAAAATAATGACTGAAACGCCGATACCCCGCCTTATAGCGAGGCTCGCCGTTCCGACTACAATCAGTATGCTCGTCACGTCAATATACAACCTTGCCGACACTTTTTTTGTATCGAGGCTTGGGACAAGCGCGAGCGGAGCCGTAGGAGTCGTTTTTTCGTTAATGACGATAATACAAGCGGTGGGATTCACTTTGGGAATGGGCGCCGGCAGTCTTTTATCAAGACGGCTAGGCGAGAAAGACAAAAAATCCGCCGATATGTACGCTTCAACGTCGTTTTATACGGCTCTTATGTTAGGACTTATCCTCTCCGTCTTCGGACAGATTTTTAAAACGCCTTTAGTAAAATTTTTAGGCGCTACGGACACCATAATGAACTACGCCCTTGATTACTCCAAATATATTATAATGGCGTTTCCCATAATGTGCGCGTCGTTCGTCATGAACAATATTTTAAGGTCGGAAGGTAAAGCCGCGTTCGCCATGGTGGGTCTTTGCACGGGCGGGATACTGAATATCATATTAGACCCTGTATTTATTTATAAGTTGGAAATGGGAACGGCGGGGGCGGCCCTCGCGACTTCGATAAGTCAATGCGTGAGTTTTATTTTACTTTTATCGACGTTCCTATTTAAAAAAAGCAATATCTCGTTAAATCCTAAAAACATATCGTTTAAACCGAAAACTTATTTTCAGATTATCACTACTGGTTTTCCGTCCTTAAGCCGCCAGGGGCTGGCGAGCGTCGCTTCGGTTCTGTTAAACACCGCCTCGAGACCATACGGCGACGCTGCTATAGCCGCCATGACGATAGTTACAAAAGTCTGTATGCTCGTCCTTTGCGTGTGTTTAGGGATAGGGCAGGGCTTTATGCCCGTTATAGGGTACAATTACGGCGCGAAGAAGTATGACCGCGTTAAAAAAGCGTTTCAATTTACCATTACTTTAGATACCGTTATCATGACGAGTCTCGCCGCTGTTCTCTATTTTTTAGCGCCTGACGTTATGAAAATATTTAGAGCCGAGGATTTGGAAGTTATAAATATCGGTACGAACGCCATGAGAGCGCAGTGCTACGCTATGCCTTTTATGGCGACTACCGTGTGCGTGAATACGACTCTTCAGTCTTTAGGAAAATCGCTGCAAGCGACGATTCTTTCTTGCTGTCGTCAAGGCATATTCTTTATTCCTCTCATTTTTTTACTGCCGAAATTTTTTGGTCTTACGGGGATAGAATTTGCTCAAGCGGCGGCGGATATTTTGACGTTTTTAATAAGCGGATCTCTTGAAATATGGTTTTATAAAGAACTTAAAAAAGAGCGCGATGAAAATTTAAATCGGGAATCCGCAAAAATCGACCCTTAACCCCGGGGTCGCTATTTTGTCGCCGATTTTATTAAAAA
>CAYUEV010000004.1:58538-60000 GCA_964443825.1 uncultured Eubacteriales bacterium | reverse complement strand
AATTAGTTTATCATGTACTTGTAGATTTGACTAACCTTGTATTCTGGAGGTCTGGTTATGAATAAAAAATCTAAAAAAATTATCAGCGTCTTGGCGCTGGCGCTTATTTTGTCGATTTTTACGACAATCGCCGCTTCGGCCGCAACGTCGAACGGCTCGTTAGGCGACGGCATAGGCTGGACGTATGACACGAACACGAAAACGATCACCGTGTCCGGCAAGGGCGCTGTTAAAAACTTTACGAAATCGAACGACGGTCAAGGATTTGATAAGCGCGTCAGCGTAGGATTTCTTCGGAGTGAACGCGCTAATAAAGACGCTACGAAAGTTGTTGTCGGAGAGGGCGTTACAAGCATAGGCGACTTCTCTTTATCGGCTCTTGAAGGCGTTACAAGCGTACAGCTGCCCTCCACGATTAAAAGTATAGGCAAATCGGCTTTCGAGGGCTGTAAAGCTCTTACGACCATAAATATTCCGGAAGGCGTTACGACTATCGGGGGCGGCGCCTTCAAAAATACAAAATTTGCCGCTGTTTCTCTCCCGTATTCAGTTACAAGCATAGGAGCGGAAGCCTTTAGCGGTATTTCGGGGCTTAAAATTACTTGCGATTACGGCGACGCGGCTTATAATTACTGCGTCAAAAACTCCGTCGCTTATGTGTTAAGACAGCCCAACGTTTCTATTGAGTCGTCAGTCGACGGCAAAAAAAAGCAAGTTACGGTTTCGATTTATTTAAACGACGCGTCCGGATTCAACGCGGGCAACTTTGAAGTTGCTTATAAAGGTCTTACTTATGCCGGAGGAAACGACCCTATTTACACTGAAGATAAAGATAACGGCATAACTTCAGCGGCGGTGTTTAACAACGAAGGCAAAGTTTCAATAGCCGTTATGGCGAGCGAAAACATTAGTTACAACATTTTATCGGGAAAATGTTCGTATAAAATGGTTGATTTAAAGTTCAATATCCCCGACGCCGATATTGCCGCTAAGACGGATGAAGCCTCGTTTACGATTACCACGACCGCCGCGATGCGTCTCGACGCTCTTATTACGGTACCCGAGTACACAGGAACCGCCTCTCTTCACAGTTTTGAAAACACAGTGTTAAAAGAGGCGACTTGTAAAGACCCGGGAACAGCGGCTCTTCATTGCGTAATCTGCGGCAAGGATATTACATCCGAAATTCCCATTGATCCCACGCGCCATGTAGGCGACGCCGAAACGCAAAACGCGAAAGACCCAACCTGCACTGAAGAAGGTTACACGGGCGATACGGTTTGCCTTTCTTGTGGGAAAGTGATAACTCCGGGCAAAGTTATACCAACTATACCTCATGATTACAAAGAAGAAATAGTTTCCCCCACTTGCACAGAGGCGGGATATACGGCTCACACTTGCACTATGTGCGGAAATACTTATAAGACTGACGAAGTTCCCGCTTTAGGGCATGATTACGCTG
>CAYUEV010000004.1:0-58438 GCA_964443825.1 uncultured Eubacteriales bacterium | reverse complement strand
TCTGTCTGCGGCGACGAGTACACAGAGGAAGTTCCCGCTTTAGGGCATGATTACGAGGAGAAAGTAGTAGCGCCCACTTGTCAGTCCGCCGGTTACACGGAACACACGTGTAAGAGATGCGGCGACGTTTACAGAGATAACGAAACCGAAAAGATTGACCACGATTACGTGTCGATAGTAACTCCTCCCACTTGCACAGAGGCCGGATATACTACGTTCACGTGTTCCGTTTGCGGCGATTCTTACGTGTCAGACAGAACTCCCGCCTTAGGTCATGATTTAGACGAAAGCGGTAAATGCAAACGTTGCGGCTTAGTGATAGCCACCTCGATAGGCTTTGCGGAAGGGAGCCCTCTTACCGCCGATGAAAATGCAAAAGTCGTTACGTCAAAATTAGCCGCGACGACCGCCGCTGAGTTTAAAAAGTTGATTTCGACGTCAGGTTGGACGATAACCGCCGCCGACGGTTCTGACGTAGCCGACGACGCTCTCGTAGCCACAGGATATATAATATCTAAAAACGACGCGGGATTGAGCTATGTTATCGTAGTTATGGGCGACATAAACTGCGACGGCGACGTTAAAGCGGCAGACGCGAGATTAGCGTTAAGAGTCTCCGCGAAACTTGAATCCAATCTTAATAACGCTCAGAGTTTAGCCGCTAATTGTGACGATAAAGAAGACGTTAAAGCGGCCGACGCGAGAATTATCCTTAGAGTTTCGGCAAAACTCCAATCTTTCTGAAATTTTAATTAAATACAAAACTGCCCTGACCGGTCATGCGGTCGGGGCAAATAATTTTAAGCGGCGGCCAGGCAATATCATATCAGCGTTTATGAAAAAAAGTAAAAAATTTCTTATTTTTCTTATCCCGTTTTCGGCGGTTGTTCTTTATTTTTTAATTCTTTTTCTTCTTTATATTTTCGAGCCTGTCTCATATTACGCTCCTAATCTTACGGAGTTCCCTTTCTCGTTTGATTTATATTCACTTTTTTCTAAAGATAAAGACGAGGATTTTTATATAAGCGAAATTTCATATTCCGATATTGATTACGCTAAGGGCGACGAAAGATTTAAATACCGCCGCGATACGGCTATACTTATAGCGGAGGACGACGCTTCATATAACGATATTAAAAACGCGGCTAAAAATGAGGGCGGGACGATTTCGGGTTATATTAAGTGCGCCGACTTTTACGAGATTTCATTTAAAAACACCGATTACAATACTCTTTTAAATAAGTGCGAGGAACTTACGCTATCGCCGGACGTTTTAATAAGCGTTCCCGATTATTTTGAGGAAACGCCCGTAAAATCGGCGAATGAAAGCGAAATCAGCCTCGACTTTAATAGGAGCGACTTAAACACATACTATTACGATATGATTGATATTTATAAGGCTCAAAAAATATCAAAAAATATCGGAAAAGAAAAAATACGTTTAGGGATGATCGATCTACCGTTAGACCCGTCCAACGGTTTTGTGAATATAGAAAACTCACAAGAATATATAAAATTTTGCGATTTCAATAAGATTTCAGACGCCTACGGTTTTCACAGTTCTGTAGTCGCCGAAATTATGGGAGGAAAACCCGAATCTAAACTGCCCGGAGTTTCGCCGGGGGCTTCCATTTTATCGTACTCCGGGATAAACAACACTCTCTCCTACTGGGCGGCTTCGTTAGCCGATATGATAGTAAGGAAAGACGTTAAGGCTATAAACGTCAGCATGGGATATAACGATTTTGTTGTTTTAAGCGCGATGGCGGGGGATCGCAATACTCTTGATTTTATTGAATCCGAAAATAGGTTTTTTTCGGAATTTTTAAAAAAGCTCAGCGAAGAACACGAATTTATCATAGTTCTCGCCGCCGGAAATAACGGCGAATCGTCGTATTATAAAACGCGCTCCGATATTTTTAGCATGGGCGATAAAGAGATTTTAAATAAAATTGACGTCTTCAATATTTTTTCTAAAAAAACAAATAACGCCGACGCTAAGTACTCTTTCTTTTTTAGCGACATTGATTCTAAAGAAGTCCTCTCGCATATAATGATTGTGTCATCCTGCGGCGAGGACGGGGGCGTGTCTCCGTTTTCCAATACGGGCGACGCGGTATCTGTTTTAGCCCCGGGCGAAAATATTTGCGGTCTTTCGCCTGAGGGAGATCTTCTCTACGCGAGCGGCACAAGCATGGCGGCGCCTTTCGTAACGGCCGCGGCGGGGATATTATTTGCCAAAAACCCGGGTATTGCTTCCGAACAGGTAAAAAGCGCGATAATTGATTCCTCTATAGACGGACGCCTTTCTTTTAGCAATTTGTTTTAAAAGTAAAAAAGGAGAATATTATGAAAACAGCAAAAAAATTTATTTCGGTTTTAATCGCTGCGACTTTTATTTTAACTTACGCTCCGACGGCGTTTTCTTCCGATTATGAGTTTACTTACGTTAAAGATAGCGACCACGTAACTATTACGGGGCTGTCGGGAGAGTTTTCGGGCGACCTTACCATTCCCAACACGATAGAAGGATTAGCCGTAGAAATAATATACAATGACGCGTTTGCGGGGAATTTAAATATAACGGGGTTAAATCTGCCCGATAATTTAACTACTATATCGGATCGCGCTTTCGAAAATTGTAAAAATATTTCGCATATAAATTTTGGCTCAAATCTTTTAGACATTGGAAGTCACAGTTTCCATGGGCTTGAAAATTTAACCGAACTTAATCTTCCCGATTCCGTTAAAAGCATAGGAATCGACTGTTTTTGCGGTCTTATTAAGATTAAAGAGGTAACTCTCCCCTCTTCCCTTGAAACGTTAGGGCGAGGGGCTTTCCGGGAATGTTCAGAATTAAGCTCCGTTGCTTTAAACGAAGGTCTTAAAACCTTAGGCTGCGGACTGTTTCAAGGCACAAAAATAAGTTCCGTGACCATTCCCTCCACCGTCGTAAAAATGGACGTTTTCATGGAGTATTACGGCGCGCTGTCTTCCAACGAAAATTTAAAAGAAGTCGTTTTTAAAGACGGAATTAAAAAAATCCCCGATAAAGCTCTTGTGAACTGCGGGAGCGTTCAAAATGTGTCAATCCCCGATACGACTACCGAAATAGGTCAAAACGCGTTTTTGAACTGCGAAGGGCTAACCGACCTTAATATCCCCGACAGCGTGGAAATATTAGGTTCCGGCGCGTTTTCAGGGTGCGTAAATTTATTAAATCAAAAACTCCCCTTAAACCTTAAAAGCATAGGCGACGAATGTTTTAAAGGCTGTTTGGGGCAAACTTCCGCCGTTATGCCAAAAAACCTTCTTACGATAGGAACGAGCGCTTACTACGGCTGTGAAAATCTTTCCGAAGTAACCCTTAACGAAGGCTTAACGTCCGTCGGCGGTAACGCGTTTTTCGGCACGGCGATTAAAAGCGCGACTATTCCAAAAACCGTTACCGTTTTGGGAAGTTATACAAAAGTCAATAACACGGTTCGTATAACGAGCGCTTTTAATAACGCTAAAAGCTTTACAGAGGCTGCTTTTGAACCGGGAACGGAGAAAATACCCGACGGCTCGTTTGGTTACTGTCGCGCTTTTAATAAAGTCGATATCCCCTCTTCCGTAAAAGAAATCGGGGAATGCGCTTTTTTTGAATGCGGCGTCCTTTCTTCCGTTACCATTCCCGATTCCGTAACGTCGATAGGCTTTAGAGCTTTTGATAATTGCGAAAGCCTTAAAACGATAAGATGCGTAAAAAATTCGGCGGCTTACACTTACGCCATAGAAAATAACATACAAGTTGAGGAAATACCGTGCGCGCACTCTAACTTAACTACGAAATTAGAAAAGATCCCTACTTGCACACAGGAAGGGACTCAGGTCGAATATTGTGAAGTGTGCGGGGAAATTATAAACAAAAACAGCGTTCCGAAAACAAACCATACGATTGAAACAATCCCCGGGAAAGACCCGACTTGCACCGAAACGGGACTTACCGAGGGAGAGAAATGCTCAGTCTGCGGCGCTATAATTAAGGAGCAAACGGAAATCCCAGCTAAAGGTCATGTTTTGGGAGAATGGGAAGTCGAAAAACCCGCCAAGGTCGGCGTTCCGGGACTAAAAGTGCAAAAATGTAGAGTTTGCGGGGAAACAATAAACCGTCAGGAGATTCCCGCTTTGGAGGAAGAACATATTCATAATTTTGTATTGACCGAAACAACCGCAACCTGCACAAAGGACGGCGTAAATAAATATGTTTGTTCTATCTGCGGCGCGCTTTATGAGGAAAAGGCGCCGGCTAAAGGTCACACGCCGGGTGATTGGGCTATTGTAAAAGAACCTAAAATAGGCGAGGAAGGATTAAAGCAGCAAAAGTGCTTAGTCTGTGGAGAAGTTCTAAACGAAGAAACTATACCACCCCTTAAAGATACTCACGAACATATATTCGAAGCGACGAAAACAGTCCCTCCAACTTGCACCGAAGACGGTTTTACCGTTCATACGTGTTCTGTTTGCGGCGCGTTTTATGAGGAAAAAACGCCGGCTAAAGGTCACACGCCGGAAATTATAGAGGGGAAAGACCCGACTTGCACCGAAACGGGACTTACCGAAGGAGAGAAATGCTCAGTCTGCGGCGCTATAATTAAAGAGCAAACCGAAATCCCCGTTAAAGGTCATGTTTTAGGGAAATGGGAAATTGAAACTCCCGCTAAAGTAGGAGTTCCCGGATTAAAAACGCAAAAATGTACGGTTTGCGGGGAAACAATAAACCGTGAGGAAATTCCCGCCATAGACCCGCATGATTTCATTTTGGGGGACGTTAATAGCGACGGCGCGATAACTGCGGGCGACGCGAGGCTCGCTTTAAGAATATCGTCTAGGCTGCAAAAACCTTCCGACTATGAATTTTCAGCCGCCGATATGAATCTTGACGGTATAGTCGCGGCGGAGGACGCGAGAACGATTCTCCTTATGTCCGCGGAGATAGAAGAATAACTAAACCTCAAAAACAACGCCGCGAAAAAATCGCGGCGCTTTATTTTAGAACGACTTACTGTTTAACGGATTCTGTCCGGGGATTTTTGGGATTTGTCGGTTTTTTAGAGAGAATGACGTTTGTAATTATTCCGAGGATTAGCGCGGTGGCGACGGCGGTAATGCTTATTTTTCCGAAAGTCAGCGTAAGACCGCCGATGCCGGCTATAAGTATGACGGATACCGTAAAGAGGTTTCTGTTGTCTTCAAGATCGACTTGTTGAACCATTTTAAGACCGCTTACCGCGATAAATCCGTAAAGAGCCATACAAACGCCGCCCATCACGCAATTCGGAATGGAATCGACAAACGCCACGAACGGTTCTATAAAGGCTATAAGCATAGCTCCCACGGCCGCCGCGATAATAGTCGCCACGGACGCGTTGCCGGTAATAGCGACGCAAGCTATAGATTCGCCGTATGTCGTGTTAGGACATCCGCCGAAAACAGCGCCGACCATAGATCCCACGCCGTCGCCTAAAAGCGTCCTGTGAAGACCGGGATCTTCTAAAAGTTCTTTACCGATAATCGACGATATATTTTTGTGGTCGGCGATATGTTCCGCAAAGACGACGAAAGCCACCGGGATATACGCTATTGCCAGGCTTCCTATGTAAGAGCCGTCAATTTGCTTAACGCCTTTAGCCGCTTTAAAAAACGTAAAGTCGGGGACGGCGAAAAGTTTTAAATCGTTAAAAACGCTAAAATCTATTATTTTAAGCGCGTCGTTTCCCGTTTTAATCCCGATTAAAGTCATGACGGAGGCGAACGCGTAACCTGATAAAATGCCGATTATAAAGGGAATAAGTTTCGCGGCTTTTCTGCCGTAGACCGAACAAACCATTGTGACAAAGAGCGCTATAAGACCCGTCAAGACGCAAAGCAGAACGTTAGCGGAAGGCGTTTGGGTAACGCTCTCAACTATTTGCCCGTTTTCAATTACTTGCTCGGTAGTTTCGACCATAAACTTGCCTTTTTGAAGGTCGGATATGGCGTTTCCGGCTAAAGAAAGTCCTATAATCGCGACGGTAGGTCCTATAACCTGCTTCGGCATGAGTTTATCTATCCATTTTACTCCGGCGAATTTCACTATTATGGCGATAACAACGTAGACGAGCCCCGCGAAAATCGCGCCTATAATAAGACCCGCGTAACCCGCTTCCATAGAAACGGCGCCCGCGAACGCCGACGCCATAGAGCCTAAAAACGCGAAGGACGAACCTAAGAAAACAGGGCTTTTCGCTTTTGTGAAAAGAACGTAGACTATAGTTCCGATTCCCGCTCCGAACAGAGCGGCGGTCGGCTGCATATCGTTCCCTATAATAATAGGTACGACGAGCGTCGCCGCCATAATGGCGAGCAGTTGCTGAACAGCGAAAACAATAAGCTGACCGAACTTTGGTCTGTCTTTTACGTCATAAATAAGTTTCAAAAAATCACCCCGGCGTTATTTTGGATTTTATGGAAAAGCAAAACAAATCTCCGCTCCCCATATTATTTTACATAAAGGAAGTATAATTGTCAATCATAAAAACATGATTTTGAACTTTAATATAGGACGATAGGATTCAAAACAGGGAGTTCTATTATAACGGTTAGACGGTTGTCAGCGATTAGCGAGCAGCAAAGCGGATAAAATTATAATAATCAACCGTCCAAAGTAGCAGCTATCATTATACGCCAACAACTAAAACCCTTGCCGCAAATGAGCAAGGGTTCTTATAAGCTTAATCTACCGGGCGCATTGTGGGGAACAGGAGAACGTCGCGGATCGAGGGAGAGTCGGTTAAGAGCATGACGGTTCTGTCGATTCCGAAACCTATTCCGCCCGTTGGGGGCATTCCGTATTCGAGGGCGGTCAAAAAGTCCTCGTCGGTACGGTTGGCCTCTAAATCGCCAGCCGCCAAAAGCGCCTCTTGAGCTTTAAATCTCTCACGCTGATCTATCGGGTCGTTGAGTTCGGAATAAGCGTTGGCGAGTTCCCATCCGTTCATAAAAAGTTCAAAACGCTCTACGTAATCGGGATTGTCGGATTTTCTCTTTGTAAGGGGCGAAATCTCTACGGGATGATCCATTAAAAACGTGGGCTGAACGAGATTTTTTTCAACAAATTCTTCCGAAAAAAGATTGAGAATATCGCCTTTTTTGTGTCTCTCCTCGTACTCAATTCCTTTTTCTTTAGCGACCGCCTTCGCCTCGTCGTCGGTTTTTATAAGGTTAAAATCGACCCCCGAGTACTTTTTAACCGCGTCTACCATCGTTATACGCTCGAAAGGTTTGGATAAATCGATCGAAACGCCGGAATACGTGATTTGTTCCGTTCCCAAAACATTTTTAGCGACCGTCCTGTAAAGGTTTTCGGTAAGATCCATCATGCCGCGGTAGTCGGTGTAAGCCTGGTAAATCTCCATCAAAGTAAATTCCGGGTTGTGCCTCGTGTCTATTCCTTCGTTGCGAAAAGCTCTGCCGATTTCGTACACTCTCTCCATGCCGCCGACAATAAGCCTTTTTAAGTAAAGCTCAAGAGAGATTCTCAATTTAAGGTCTTGATTAAGGGCGTTAAGGTGCGTTTCAAACGGTCTCGCCGCCGCTCCGCCGGCGTTTATCGTCATGATGGGCGTTTCAACTTCAATAAAGCCCCGAGAGTCAAGAAAATTTCTAATCTCCCTGATAATAAGAGAGCGTTTAATAAAAGTGGAACGAACTTCGGGGTTTACGATAAGGTCAAGGTAGCGCTGACGATAACGCGTTTCAGTGTTCGTAAGACCGTGATATTTTTCGGGAAGGGGGAGAAGAGATTTTGAAAGAAGAGCTATAGATTTCGCGTGAATGGAAATTTCGCCCGTGCCGGTCTTAAAGACAAAGCCTTTTACTTCCACTATATCGCCTATATCGTACTTTTTAAAGTCGGAATACGATTCCTCGCCTATGTCGTCGCGCCTTACGTAAATTTGTATTTTCCCGTCGCGGTCGTGAAGATTTATGAAACTCGCCTTTCCCATTGGGCGTTTTGTAATGATCCTGCCCGCAACGGAAACGTCTCTGCCGTCAAATTCTTCAAAATTCTCGGTAATCTCAAGAGTATGATATTCTTGAGATGCGGTAGTCTTTAAAAACGGGTCTTTACCTTTTTCGCGGAGGTTGTTTAATTTCTCAATCCTTATATTTCTCAATTCGTCCACATTTTGTACGGGCTTGTTTTTTTCGTTTTCGGGAATGTCGCTCATAAATTAAGACTCCTTGATTATTTTGAGATTTCGCGTATTTCTAATTTAGTCATGCCGCCGGGGGTTTCCGCTTCAACGACGTCGCCTGTTTTATGACCCAAAAGAGCTTTGCCGACGGGCGACTCGTCGGAGATTTTGTTTAAAAGCGGATCGGCCTGCGGAAAGCCGACAATCTGATAATTTATCTCCTCGTTATACACAGGGTCGTAAACTTTTACATATGAACCGATATGAACGGTATCGGTTCCCAAAGAGGATTCGTCGATAATTTTGACGTGCTGTAAAGTGTACTCGATTTCGGTTATCTGAGCCTCTAATTTGCCCTGTTCCGATTTCGCTTCGTCATATTCGCTGTTTTCAGAAAGATCGCCGAAAGATTTTGCCTCTTTAATTTTTTCCGCCACTTCGTTTCTTCTGATCGTGCGCAAATATTTAAGTTCGGATTTAAGCTCGTCAACCGCGGCCTGCGTTAGTAAAAATTCGTCTGCCATTCTTATCATTCCTTTTTATTTTACATTAAACAATGAATTTAAACCATATATATTGAATTTAAATTAAAAGTTTTACCGGGATAAAGTTAATTTTTAAAATAAAAATTTTAATTTTGGTTCTAAATTTCGGTAAATCTAAATATAGATGATGAGATTCCGCTTAGATTTACTAAAAACTCTTTTATGTCGGTAACTTTTTCTTCTCCTGTCCAAAGGTTTTTAGCGCGGTAATTCCCTGAAAGTCCGGCGTTTTCAGGTATTTTTAACGATATTTCATATTCGTTTAAATTGAAAAACGCTAAAACAATATTCCCGTCTTTATCTTTGCATTTCCATATTTTCTCGTTTTCTAAAGCTACCAAAGGCTCGTTTTCGTAGGAATACTGATCTATTTCTAAAATATCTTTATTTGTGAGTAAAGAATTTGTAAAATCGTCGTTATCGGGAAGATTGCCGCCGAAAAAGAGGGGCGAACGAAAAACGGACCAAAGCGTCATAACCATAATTTGCTGATTTTTTGTAAAGCGCGTGTATCTTTCGTCGGGGGAGTTTACGTTAAGATGACCTAAAGGGAGCATATCGCAGTCGGGATAAGACCCGGATTCCGTAAATTTATACCATTTTTCACACTGCCTAAACATATCTTTAAGTTTGTCCCAGTCGTCCCAAAAGTCGCCCGTCATTCTCCACATGTTAGCGTTTTTGGAAAGATGAAGAGCCTCCTCTAAAACGGCGGGGCCGGGAGATAAACTTAAAACCATATCTCTGCCGGAGGCGTCGATAGCGCGTCTGATAAATTCGATTTCTTTTTTAGCGGAATAGGGGTTTGATGGGAAACACTCTGTATTGGCAATATCGTCGACTTTTACAAAATCCACGCCCCAGTTTGAAAAAAGTTCGAAAAGAGAATTATAGTAATCTTCCGCTCCCTCGGCGTTGACGTCGACGCCGTAATTGTCGGTGTTCCACGGGCAAAATGATTTTTCGGACGCTATATCTCTCGCGAAAACGCCGGAACGCGCGATTTTAAAGTTACCGTGAACCGCTTTTCTCGGTATTCCTCTTAAAATGTGGAGCCCGAATTTTAACCCCATATCGTGAATTTTTTTTGAAATGACCGAAAATCCCGCGCCGTTTTTAGAGGAAGGGAATCTGTTGGGAGCGGGTATCGGACGGGAAAACTCGTCTATACATATGTCGGCGAATTTATTGTAATTGGTGGAATGAGCGTTCGGCTCGTACCACTGAATATCGCAAACCACATACTCCCAGCCGTACTGTTTTAAGTTTTCACTCATAAACGCAGCGTTTTTAAGCAGGTCTTCCTCGGTTACGCCCGCGCCGAAAGAATCCCACGAGTTATAGCCCATAGGGGGAGTTCTTGCTAAATCGTTTTTATTTTTCATATTAAAAGCTCCATATTATTAAGTGAAAAGTCATAAATTTAAGAGCGTTTATCTAAAATATCCCTAAACATAAAAATATCGTGTTTATACGTATCTCTGTCAGGCGTATCGAAAGTTATTTTATTTTTCCCGGACTCGTAAGCTAAAGACACTATAAGGTCTTTAACCGAGAGATTTTTTTTCCCGAAAAAGTCCTCGGAAATTTCATAAGGCTTGTAAACGCCGCCTTCTTTTGACATTCTGAGCATCTCAAAAGACCCTCTTACCGCTCTTTTGCCGTCTTTCGTCATAGTGTAAAAAGGAGAGGGAAATCTTATTTTTTTGTTAAAAGTTTTTATTTCTTCTTTAAAATTTTGAGGAAAGAGTAAGAGTTTTTTCCATTTGTCGTTTGAAAACAAGAAAATGACGCGTTTTTCGTTTTTATTAAGCGGGCGGTCATATTCGTCGCCTTCGGATTTTAATGAAGACGAAAACCCCTCTCGCCCCGCTTTTATGTAACCGCGTTTTAATAAGTCGAGGATGGTTGCTATAAAGAAATCGGCGCGGCTCTTTGGCTTATCCGTTATCATATTGAGGATTTCCATCGGGCTAAGGCGCGAAAGAGCGAAGTCGGCGTCGGTCTTGGAAAAATTCGGCGACGACACGTTCATAGTTTTTTTAATCCATTTTTTACGAAAGCGTTTTTTATAATTACTTATGTAAACAATCAATAGCGCTATAAAGAATAAAATTACAGCGATAAAGGCGATTCCCGCGGCTTTATTCCCGGTATCGTCGTCTTCTATTAAAGTAAGGCTTCCCTTGGAAAAAACCGAAGACGGCATGGAAAGTCCGATTTTTACGGGAGAGGCTATGTTAGGGGCTAAAAACTCAACTTGCCCGTCGCGCTTTTCACAGGCCAGAGAGCCTGACTCTTCTATAATAAAATCCTCCGAAAACGTGTTTTTAGGCGCGTTTATGGTAATCGAGGCGTTATGAATTAAAATTTCGCCGGTATTATCGATTATTCTAAAGTAAAAATACGCTCTCTCGTTATAGAGTTTAACGGCGCCCGATAAAAAGTATCTTAACGAAAACTCGTGAGTTCCGCTTTTGGAAATCGAGCGACAATCTATAAGATAACCGCCTGAATCCTTGGTAACGGTATACGCGTTTCCCGCATCGACGTCGGATTCTTTTTCCATAAGAATATCGCCGTCTAGCGACACGACTATTTCGCTTAAGGACGCGTGTTTGCTGAAATTGTCGCCGTCTAACGGTATAAACCTTGAAAAACTGGAAAGTCCTTCGTCTAACGGCGCAATTTTCCAGTTTTCGGTAACATACGCCCCGCCTTCCGGTTGCAAGTCGACGGTACATTTTAAAGAGTCGATCGTAAAAAGGACGCGCTCGTTAGACGCCTTAGATATATTCTTAAGTGATATTAAAAGAAAAAAGGTTAAAGCTAAAAACGATAAAGACTTTAAAAATTTGTTATTCGCTTTCATTTTTAAGATTCTCTAAGGTTTTAGTAAGCAGTTTTTCTATGAGAATCGGATTTCCTCTGCCGCCCGTTTTTGACATAACCTGCCCCATAATAGCCTTCCCCGCCGCGACCTTGCCTTTTTTGTAGTCGGCGACTGACTTGGGGTTATTTTCTACGGCGTCGTTTATAAAGCTCATTAGGAGAGTTTTGTCGTTAATCTGACCTAAATTATTTTCTTTTACATATTTGTATGGATCTTGATCGTTTTCCAATAGAGATTTTACAGTTCTTTTAGCGACGGAGCTGTTAATTTCGCCGCCGCCCTGCATTTGAGCGACGCCCGCTAAATGTTCGGGTGCTATAGGTATAGAGCCGTTTTCAGGGTCGTATATTTTTAAAATCTCGGAGATGAACAGATTTGCTAAAATTTTTGGGTAATCGGTAAAATGAGCGGCTTCCTCAAAGTAATCGGCCGCGTTTAAATCGTTCGTTATAAGTTCCGCGTCATACGGAGTTATGTCAAATTCTTTAACGTATTTCTTTTTTCTCTCGTCGGGGAGAACGGGAATAGACGCTCTTAACTCGTCTAATTTTTCTTCAGACATGACTATGGGGGCTAAATCGGGGTCGGGAAAATACCTGTAGTCGTCCGCGTCTTCTTTTTTTCGCATAGAATACGTTTTGCCGCTCGACTGGTCGTAACGCCTTGTCTCTTGAATTATAACGTTTCCTTTTTCTAATTCTTCCACTTGGCGTTTATATTCGTATTCGATCGCCTTTTCTATAAAAGTAAAAGAATTTAAGTTCTTCATTTCGGTTCTCGTGCCGAATTTTTCTTCGCCTTTTTTTCTGACTGAAAGATTTACGTCGCAGCGCATAGATCCTTCTTGCATTTTGCAGTCGGATATGCCTGTGTAAAGTATTATCGCTCTCAACTTTTTAAAGTACGCGACGGCTTCCCGGGCGCTTCTTATGTCGGGTTCCGACACAATCTCGATTAAAGGCACTCCGCAACGGTTGCAATCGACAAGCGTGCCTTTTCCGGGGACGTGAACCAACTTCCCCGCGTCTTCTTCTATATGTATTCTCGTAATGCCTATTTTTTTAGTTCCGTTTTCGTTTTCTATTTCAAGGTAGCCGCGCTGACACAATGGGAGGTCGTACTGTGAGATCTGGTAAGCTTTGGGGAGGTCGGGGTAAAAGTAGTTTTTTCTGTCCTGTTTAGAGTAGCGGGCTATTGTGCAATTAGTCGCCATACCGGCTTTTATGGCGTATTCCACGACTTGCTTGTTTAAAACGGGAAGAGTTCCGGGGTAACCCATGCAAACGGGGCAGCACTGAGTGTTGGGCTCCGCTCCGAACGTCGTGGGGCAGCCGCAGAAGATCTTTGTTTTTGTTTTAAGTTCGCAATGGACTTCAAGCCCTATTACCATCTCGTAATTTTTTATCATATTCATTTAAAGCGCCTCCTTCTCAAAAGCGTAGCCCGCTCTAAAGAGCGTTTTTTCGGAAAACGCTTTTCCGATAAGTTGCATTCCGATAGGCAAATGTCGCTCGTCCTCGCCGCATTTCATCGATATGGCGGGAAGACCCGCGATATTTACGGGGACGGTAAAAATGTCGCCCATGTACATAGCGAGAGGATCTGATATTTTTTCGCCTATTTTATAAGCCGTAGTGGGCGTTACGGGAGATATGATAAAATCGTAATCTTTAAATATTTTATTAAAGCCGTCTATTATGAGAGTCCTCACCTCGAGAGCTTTTTTATAGTACGCGTCGTAATACCCTGACGAGAGGGCGAACGAGCCTAACATTATCCGGCGCTTTACTTCTTTTCCGAATCCTTCGCTCCTTGTAGCTTTATAAAAGTCGTCCATGTCGGAAAAATCGCCATCCGCTCTGAATCCGTAACGCACGCCGTCAAAACGGGCGAGGTTCGACGACGCCTCGGCGGCCGATATTACGCAATAAGCGGGAAGGGCGTACTCTACGGCGGGAATCGAAACTTCGTCCACGGTAACGCCCATTTTCTCAAATAATTTCGCGGCGTTCACAACGGCTTCTTTAACTTCCGGGTTTATCCCCTGCCCGAAATACTCCCGCGGTACGGCGGCTCTCATGTTGTTAACGCCTGTTTTTAATTCTTCGGAAAAGTCGTCGTATGAGCGATCCACGGACGTTGAGTCGAGAGGATCATGACCGGCTATAGCGTTTAAAACGATAGCCGCGTCCTCGATATTTTTTGTTAGAGGACCTATTTGGTCAAGAGAGGAGGCGAAAGCCACAAGCCCGTTTCTAGACACTGTTCCGTAAGTCGGTTTAACGCCGACTACCCCGCAAAACGCCGCCGGTTGACGAATAGACCCGCCTGTGTCTGACCCTAAAGTAAAAGGGGCTTCGTCTGCCGCGACCGCCGCCGCCGACCCGCCCGACGATCCTCCCGGAACTCTTTCTATATCTCTTGGGTTTCTTGTGATTTTAAAAGCCGAGTTCTCGGTAGACGAACCCATGGCGAACTCGTCCATGTTCATTTTTCCGAGCATTACGGCGTTTTGCGAGAGCATTTTTTTCGTAACAAACGCGTCGTAAGGCGGATTAAAGTTTTCAAGCATTTTTGAGGCGCAAGACGTTATGACGCCTTTTGTGCAGATATTGTCTTTCATGCCGTAAGGAACTCCGCAAAGAGGGGGCGCGTTCTCTCCTGATAAAAGTTCGTCGGCTTTTTTGGCGTCCTCTGTCGCCGCGTCTTTAGTGAGGCGAAGATACGCTCCGATTTCGCCGTCGGTTTTTTCTATTTTATCATAATAAGCGTTCACTGCTTCTAAAGATGAAATTTCTCTTTTATGAAGCTTTTCCGAAAGCTCTTTTACTGTAAGGTCGGTGATATTCAAAGTCAAGACTCCATTATTAAGATATTTACAAAACGGTGATTTACGGCTTAACTGTCATACTGAGATTGTAAATTTATTCATACGTCTTCGGGACGGTCATATAGCCGTCTTCTTTTGTGGGAGCGTTTTTAAGAAGTTCTTCCCTGTTTTCGCCGTTTGTAACTTTATCCTCTCTGAAAACGTTGGTTATGGGCATGATATGGGCGGTGACGGATACTCCGCTCGTGTCTATTTCGGCTAATCTGTCGGCGTAGGCTATAATGTCGCCAAGCTCCGTTTTCATCGATTTCTTTTCTTCGGGAGTAAGTTTAAGTTTAGCGAGATTCGCTACTTTATCCACGTCTATTTCAACTTGTTTTTTTGCCTTTGACGAACTGCCGCCCGCTCTTTCCCCGTCGTCGGAAATGCCCAGTTTTAAAGCGTCGAGTTGTTCTTTATCCACAAAATCGGGAGCGCCGGTCATAGGGCAGGACGCGTCTTTTATTTTCGGGAAAGCAATAACGTCCCTTAAGGAAGACGCTCCCGTTAAAAGCATAACGAGCCTGTCAAGACCGAAGGCGAACCCGGCGTGAGGCGGCGTTCCGTACTTAAAAGCGTTCACCATAAAGCCGAAGCGTTTTTCTATTTGATCGTCGTCGAAACCTAAAGCTTCGAACATTTTTGTTTGTACTTCCGGGTTATGGATTCTCACGGAACCCGAACCCAACTCCACGCCGTTTAACACAACGTCGTATGCCTGCGCTCTTACTCTTCCGGGGTCTGATAAGAGGTATTGCACATCCTCTTCATAAGGCATTGTAAACGGATGATGAGTCGCGACAAAGCGGTTTTCCTCATCGCTCCATTCGAACTGCGGAAAATCAGTCACTATAAGAAACTTATAATCGCCGCTTTTTTTAAGGTTTTGGATATCCGCGACGTCAAGCCTTAACGCGCCTAACACACGCCTTACGGTTTTAAGTTTATCGGCGCAAAAGAGTATAAAATCGCCGGGTTCGGCTTTTACCGCCTCAACTATGGCGTTTATATCTTCTTTTGTAAAAAATTTATTAAGAAGAGAATAGACGCTTCCGTCTTGACGAATCATAATCCACGCCATACCTTTGGCGCCGTAAGAAAGGGCTTTCTCGGTAAGATTTTCTATAACCGTCCTTGTAAATTCCGCGCCGCCTTTTACGTTTATCGCTCTTACGACTCCCCCGTCGTCCACCGCGTTTCTAAACACTGAAAAAGAACAAGTTTTGGCGATTTCGCTAATATCCACAATGGGCAGGTCGAATCTCAAATCGGGTTTGTCGCTTCCGTAGACGTCCATACAATAAGTCCACGTAAGGCGCGGGAAGTCGTAATCGATTTCTTTTCCCAAAGATTCTTTAAAAATATATTTAAAGAGCTTCTCAAGGTGATTGAGAACGTCTTCCTGATCCACAAACGACATTTCCATATCGACTTGCGTAAACTCAGGCTGGCGGTCGGCCCTTAAATCCTCGTCGCGGAAACATCTCGCTATCTGGTAATACTTGTCTATACCGCCGACCATGAGCATTTGTTTAAATATCTGAGGCGACTGCGGCAAAGCGTAAAACATCCCGGGATGCACTCTCGACGGCACAAGGTAGTCTCTCGCTCCTTCGGGGGTGGATTTCATAAGCATGGGCGTTTCAACGTATATAAAGCCGTCGTTGTTAAGGTAATCCTCGGTGACTTTCTGGACTTTATGACGGAATTTAAGGTTATCTATCATCGGCTGTCTTCTTAAATCAAGATACCTGTATTTTAATCTTAAATCCTCTCTTACGTTTTCGTCGTCGTCAAGAGAGAACGGCAAAGGAGCGCAAGACGATATAAGCTCTAAATGATCCGCCATAAGTTCTACCGTACCCGTCGCGATTTTAGGATTTACGGTTTCCCGGTCCCTTAAGCGGATAGCGCCTTCCACTAGTATAACGGACTGATTTTTAAGCCCTTCGGCAATTTTAAATTCGTCGGAACTTAAATTGCTCGCGTTAAAAACCACTTGAAGTATTCCCTCGCGATCTTTTAGATCGACAAATATAACTCCTCCCATATCGCGCTTGGTGTTCATCCAACCGCAACATACCGCTCGTTTGCCTATATCGCATTCGCGGACTTCTCCGCAATAAATAGTTCTACGCAATATTTTTACAACCCCTTTAAGACGATTTACGTCTTAGCCTAACGCTTTATTTATGTAAAATCTAATTTTTTGATATGACGTCGGCGATTCTCTTTGACGCCAAGCCGTCGCCGTAAGGATTTGCGGCTTTGCTCATTTTTTCGTACTCTTCTTTATCTTCCATCAAATTTTTAAAAGAAGAATATATATTTTCCTCGTTAACGCCGACAAGCTTTAACGTTCCGGCTTTTATCCCCTCCGGACGCTCCGTCGTATCTCTCATTACGAGAACAGGTTTCCCCAAAGACGGCGCTTCTTCCTGAATGCCGCCGCTGTCGGTTAGAATTAAATAGGACCTCGCCATAAAATTATGAAAATCGAGTACGTCTAAAGGCTCTATTATGTGGATTCTCTCTTCGTTTTTAAAAACGTCGGACGCTATCTCTCTTACGGCGGGATTCATATGAACGGGGTAAACGACTTTTATATCGGGCGTTTCGTCTATCACGCGCTTTATGGCGTTAAACATATTTCTCATGTTTTCGCCTAAGTTTTCGCGCCTGTGAGCCGTTAAAAGAATAAGCCTCGAATCTTTAGCCCACGTAAGCTCGGGATGGTCGTAATCGCTCCTAACGGTGGTTTTAAGAGCGTCTATGGCGGTGTTGCCCGTAACGAAAACGGAGCTTTCGCTTTTGCCTTCTCTTAAAAGGTTTTCTTTCGCGGTTTCGGTCGGGGCGAAATTATACTCGGCTATTACGCTTACCGCTTGACGATTAAATTCCTCGGGGTAAGGCGAATAAATATTGTGAGTTCTAAGTCCCGCCTCGACGTGACCTACCGGTATTTTCATGTAAAACGCAGCGAGAGCCGCCGCGAAAGTAGTCGACGTGTCGCCGTGAACCAATACTATATCGGGTTTTACTTCGTCTAATATGTCTTTTATTTTTAAAAGTATCAGGGACGTTATGTCAAAAAGCGTCTGCCTGTCTTTCATTATTGACAAATCGTAATCAGGCTTTATATTAAACGTCTTAAGAACGCCGTCGAGCATTTTTCTGTGCTGACCCGTCACCGTCACTATTGTTTTAATGTTTTTTCGCGATTTAAGTTCAAGCGCGAGAGGACACATTTTTATGGCTTCCGGACGCGTGCCGAAAACTACCATTACAGTCTTCATGTCGTTTAGAGTTTATAAGCGTCTTTCCCGCAAATATTTCTTGTGTCAAGTATTATCTTGCCTTTTAATTTGTCGAGATTATTTTTAATTTCGTCGTGAGCCACCATTATAACTATAAAATCTATATCGTCTAAAAATCTATCGAAATCGTGATATTGGTTTTCGCAAATATCTTTTTTAACGTATGGGTCGTATACCTTTACGCCCCGCGATAAATGTTTTTTTAAGCTGCCGAGCGCTTGAAGGGTAGGACTTTCTCTTATGTCGTCCACGTTTTCTTTATATGTTAAACCGTAAAAACCTACTCTCGAAACGTCTTGTATGTTATTTTCGTCCATAATATCGCTGATTCTCGAAAGGACGAAATCGGGCATAGAGTCGTTCACCATCCTCGCCTGCTTAATGAGGTTGGCGAGCGACGGGTAATCTCCCACTAAAAACCACGGGTCGACGGATATGCAGTGACCGCCCACGCCGGGACCCGGGGAAAGAATATTTACTCTCGGATGTTTATTGGCGATTGAGATTATCTCATACACGTCCATATTGTCGCCGCGGCAAATTTTAGCGAGTTCGTTCGCGAAAGCTATATTTATATCGCGGTAAGTGTTCTCGACAACTTTGGTCATCTCCGCCGTTCTAATGTCGGTCGCGACGATTTCGCCTTTGCAAAAAGATTTATAAAGATTTTTGATTTTTTCGCGAATTTCCGGGGTATCCGCTCCTATCGTCCTCGAATTATTTTCTAACTCGTATACCATATTGCCGGGGATAATGCGTTCGGGAGCGTGCGCGAGATTTACTTTTAATCCCGTTTTTTTAAAATGGTCTTCTGTTAAAGGTCTTATAAATCTATCTATCGTGCCGGGGGATATGGTCGATTCTATTACTATTATGGCGTCGTCGGGGGCTACCGAAAGGACGTTTTCCACAGCCTTTATAACGTATGACGGGTCGATTCTTTTGCTCGCCCTGTCGTATGGCGTGGGGACGGCTATTATATATACGTCGGTTTTTTGATAATTTGTAGTAAAAGTAACGCCTTTATTTAAAGCGTCGTTAAAAAGCTCCGAAAGCCCTTCTTCCTTAAACGTAGTCTTGCCGGAATTTAAAGTGTTCACAAGGTCTTTGTTATAGTCCGTTCCCACGGTTTCAACTCCGTGCGACTGGAACATAAGCGCCGTGGGAAGCCCTATATAACCGAGACCTATAATGTTTATCATGGTACCGCCTCTTAGTAATTTTCGATATTTTTTGTAAAGGAAAGTATTCCGGCATTCATAATATCTATAACGCCGCAGGAATTTTGCGAAGCGCTTCCCGGATTCATAATATATAGTCCGTTGTCGTATGACGAAAAAGGACGGTGCGTATGACCGAAGAGAACAATATCGGCGTTATTTTTTAAAGCTTCTTTTTTCAGAGGTTCAATGGAATACTTAACGCCTTCTTTAAAGCCGTGGGTACAGTAGACGGTTTTGCCGAATAAATTTTCAACTGAAACAACGGGGTAGTTGTCAAAATAAAAGTCGCAGTTGCCGCGAACGGCTATATGAGGACATTTTATAAAGGGGAGATTTTCCTCCCAGTCTAAAAGACCGTCGCCTAAAAAAATAACGGCGTCGGGGTTATTATACAAAATGGCTGATTTTATAGCTCCCGCGTTTCCGTGCGAATCGGAAAGGACAAGTATTCTCATTAAAAACACCCTCTTAATTATACTCATAGAGGGCGTAAAATCAAGATATAAAAAGTAAATTTTAAATAGCGGAAAATTATGAGAGGCGTAAAAAGAACGAAAAAACTCTTTAAGGCAATATATTTTTTGCGATTTTAAAAAAGACGTAATATCAATAAAGAAAATAAAATTAATTTTTATTAAAAGTATACCAAAAATTACAAATTTTAAGTTTTCGCTTAAAAGCTTTTGAACTTACGCGCTCAATTAACATGGGATTTGTTTTTATTGGCACACATTAAGTACAAGCGCGATATTATAAGTTAAGAGAATAAACGCGGCGGGGGGGGGGATTAAGCTTATATCGAAGCTATGTACGCGGTTTGCGTCATGTTGAGAAAAGCGTTTTTACTGCGGGCTTATCGTTTGTCGACGTTGCAAAACGGTCGGTAAATTCTAATTTGGCTTATCGTTTCACCCCAGCCAAAATCGGCGGGAAATTTTTATTTTGGCCGCTATAAAATTATTAGCCCTATTTCCCGCTTTTCAGGCTGAATTTTTTGTTTTGCCGCGTTAAAATTTACCTTTCTTCTCTAAAATACGAGAGTCCCAGACTTTCGGGAGGCTGATACTCTCTTTTTTTGCGCATACTGACTATTATAAGAATGATGATGGTAACGACATACGGGAGCATCTTAAAAAGCTCCTGAGAGTTCCTGCTAAGACCGGGAATAAAGAGATAAACTATATAAAGTCCGCCGAAAAGTATCGAGCCTATAACGCCTATCGACGGTTTCCAAAGGGCGAATATTACGAGGGCTATGGCCAGCCACCCTCTGTCGCCGAAAGCGCCGTTAGTCCATACGCCGTTAGTGTAGTCCATAATATAGTAAAGACCGCCTAAACCCGCTATAGCGCCGCCTATAGTGGTCGCGAGATATTTGTACTTTGTGACGTTTATTCCGGCGGCGTCGGCCGTGGCGGGACTTTCGCCCACGGCTCTTAAATTAAGACCTTTTCTCGTGCGGTTTATGAACCACGACGCGATAAGCGCCACTAAAATCGCGAGGTACATTAAAAAACCGTATGAAAAGAAAATCGTCCCGAACGAGCCTAATTTTTCGGCGAACGGTAAAGATTTTGTAAAGAGGTTACTGGTGGCTGTCATGGCGATAGAACCGCCTTCTCCAAAAAGATTCGCTATAGAACCGCCGAAAAAGTTGCCGATACCTTGACCGAAAATTGTTAAGGCGAGACCGGTTACGTTTTGGTTCGCCCTTAAAGTTATAGTGAGAAAACTGTAAATAAGCGCCATAAAGGCGGACCCGGCGATAGACGCTAAAAACGGAACCAAAACCATTAAAAACGGATTGGGGTTAGACGACCTTTCGTAAAAAAACGCGCCTATAACTCCCGATATGCCGCCCACATACATGATTCCGGGTATGCCTAAGTTGAGATTGCCCGACTTTTCAGTGATAATTTCGCCGGTTGAACCGAAAAGTAAAGGAACGCCTTGAACTACCGCTCTTTGGATAAATTTAGCTATCGACTGAAACATTACTTTTCCTCCTTCCGGCTTTTATTTATAACGACGCTGTAATTTATAAAGAACTCGCAGCCTATTATAAAGAAAAGAATTATGCCGGTTAAGATATCGGAAATCGATTCGTTAAGACGAAAATTTGTGGCTATCTCCCCCGCGCCTTTTTCAAGGAAAACTATTAGAAACGACGTAAAAATCATAATTAGAGGATTAAATTTAGCGAGCCACGAAACCATTATCGCGGTAAATCCCCTGCCTCCCGCCGTTTCAGTCGACATAGTGTGATCCGTGCCGGCGACTAAAAGAAGACCCGCTATTCCGCATATCGCGCCTGAAAGAGCTAAAGTCCTGATAATTATTTTCTTAACGTTCATGCCGACGTATTTCGCGGTGTTCTCGCTCTCCCCTACGACGGCGATTTCATAGCCGTGTTTGCTGTATTTAAGGTACACGTACATGAAAATCGTTAAAACGGCGACAATAAGTATGTTTATAAGGTATTTCTGCCCGAAAAGTGATGGAAACCATCCGGCGTTGGAGTTCATATTGATGATCCCTATTGAAGCCGAGCCTTTGGGGTTCTCCCAGATTGTGACGAAATAGGAAACGAGCTGTATCGCGACGTAATTCATCATAAGTGTAAAAAGCGTTTCGTTGGTGTTCCAGTTAGCCTTAAAAAAAGCGGGAATTAAGGCCCACACGGCGCCCGCCAAAACGCTCGCCGCGATCATTATAATTATAAGGACGGCGTTTGGGAGCTTATCGCCTATTAAAATCATGCACGCGGCGGTAGCGAGACATCCGGCGAGAACCTGCCCTTCCGCGCCTATATTCCAGAATTTCATTTTGAAAGCGGGAGTTACGGCGAGAGAAACGCAAAGAAGAATGGCGAGTTCTTGAAAAAGCGACCAAATTTTTCTTTTGCTTCCGAACGCGCCTTTAAACATCGAGATATAAACTTCAATGGGGTTTAAGTCGGTAAGAGCCACTATAACGGCGCCGCAAACCAGGAGAGCCGCTAAAATGGCGATAAATCTTATAAGACATGATTTCCATAAAGGTATAAAGGAGCGTTTCGCAATATGAAAACGGCGTTCTTTTATGTTATCGGTTTGTTTTTGCACCCTTATAGCCTCCGTCCGTTTTTGTCATAAGAAAACCTATTTCTTCTTTTGTGGTTTTTCTCGCGTCCACTATACCCGTTATCCTGCCCTCGCCTATTACCAGGATCCTGTCGCAAAGGTCGATTAAAACGTCGAGATCCTCGCCTACGAATATAACCGCCGCGCCGTTCTCTTTTTGCCTGTTTAAAAGGTTATAGATGAGGTAAGAGGAGTTTATATCGAGCCCTCTTACCGGGTAAGCCGCCATAAGGACCGTAGGGGAAGACGATATTTCGCGCCCGACCAATACTTTTTGGACGTTGCCGCCAGAAAGCTTTCTTACCGGAGTATTTACGCCCGGAGTGACCACGCCAAGCTCGTCTATAATTTTTTCGGCGAGTTTTTTAGGCGGTTTTCGTTCAAGAAACGCCGTATTGCCTTTTTGGTAGCTTCTCAGCATCATGTTGTCGACGATATCCATATTTCCGACAAGCCCCATGCCCAATCTGTCTTCAGGCACGAAAGAAAGTCTTACGCCTAAGTTTCTTATTTGAATGGGCGTTTTGTCTCTTAAATCTTCGGCTTCACGGGTTTTAGGGTCGATGTAAAGGATTTTTCCGCTCTCGATTTTTTGAAGTCCGGCTATTGATTCAAGGAGTTCTCTCTGCCCGCTTCCGGCTATTCCGGCTATTCCCAAAATCTCGCCGCTTTTAGCGGTAAAAGTCACGTGATCGAGGATAGTCGCGCCCTCTTTGCCATTGCATGAGACGTTATCTACTATAAGTCTGTCTGAAGGATTTTCAGGCTCCGTTCTCTCGATGTTAAGAGAAACTTTTTTACCTACCATCATTTCGGTAAGCTCGGTTTCGTTCGTTTCCTTAGTGACGACAGAGCCTATATACTCGCCTTTTCTTAAAACGACCACTCTGTCGGAAAGAGAAAGAACTTCATGCAGCTTATGGGTAATAATGATTATAGCTTTACCATCGTCGCGCATAGACCTTAAAATCGCGAAAAGCTTTTCGGTTTCCTGCGGAGTGAGAACGGCGGTAGGCTCGTCGAGGATGAGGATATCGGCGCCTCTGTAAAGGACTTTTATGATTTCGACCGTCTGCTTTTCGGAAACGGACATTTTATAAATTTTTTTGGAGGGGTCGATTTGAAATCCGTATTTAGACGCTATTTCTTTTACGCGCTTTTCGGCGTCTTTAAGGTTTTTGCCGCCTTTGTCAAGTCCTAAAATTATGTTCTCGGCGGCGGAAAAAACGTCGACCAGCTTAAAATGCTGGTGAATCATGCCGATTTTGTATTTATACGCGTCGTGAGGCGATTTAATGACGACTTCGCGCCCGTCTATAAAGATCTTCCCGTCGTCGGGGTAATAAATGCCGGAAATCATATTCATAAGGGTGGTCTTTCCGCTGCCGTTTTCGCCCAAAACAGACAGGATTTCCCCGCGATTCACTACAAGGTCTATATTTTTGTTGGCGTAAACGTCTCCGAATTTTTTAGAAACGTTTCTAAGCTCCAAAGCGGGAACGTCCATGTTAAATACCTTTTTAAGTTTATTTTAGCGCGCTTTTGAAAACGGGAAACAAAATCGCCGCCCGTCAAAAACTTAAAGGGGCGGCAGTAAAAGCCGCGCCCTTTAGTATTTAGTTTAAGCTTCCGTTATTCCGTCTATTACGATTTCAAAGTAAGGCGCCGAACGGTACTCGGACTCGTGGAAATACCCGTCGGACACGGCCTCCGTATCGGGAGTGTAGTTGTCGTCGGTATCGACGTCGGCTTTGCTTTCTTCAAGCGTCTTTCCGTCTACGGTAAATGTGGAAGTATCGAATACATGAAGAGTTCCGGCTTCAAGCTGGGATTTGACTTCCTCTAATTTTTGAGCGGTACCCTCCGCCGCCGCTTTTTCGTTTATATCGGTGAGTTCGACAGAACCCGTGGAAATATCGCCGCACCAGTCGGTATCTATCGCTTCGCCTTTGGCGACGCAGTTTATCATATACTCAAAGTAAGGCTGCCAGTTGATTTTCGAGGAAATTATAAACGTGTTGGGGCAAGCGTCTACGGTGCTTCCGTTGTAGGAAACGTTGGGAACCCCCGCCGCTTCGCAGGCCGTGGGGGCGCCCTTTGAGTCGGCGTGCTGGCTTATAAGCTTGCAGTCGTCCTGTATAAGAGCGTTAGCGGCCTCTTTTTCCGCCGCTTCGTCGAACCATGAGTTAGTGTATTTTACTTCCATAGTGACCGAGGGGCATACGGATTTAGCGCCAAGATAGAAAGACGTGTAACCTGATTTAACTTCGGCGTAAGGGTAAGCTCCAACGTAGCCCATTTTAGCTTCGTCTTCTTTAAATTCGCCGTTTTTAATCATCTCGTTGAGTTTAAGTCCGGCGGCGACTCCCGCTAAATACCTGCCTTCGTAAATAGAGGCGAAAGCGTTATGGAAGTTAGCGAGCTTTTCGGTGTGAGCTTTTGTGCCCGTAGCGTGACAGAACTGAACGTCAGGATATTCTTTAGCCGCCTGAATCATATAATCCTCGTGACTAAACGAGTCGGCGAAAATAACGTCGCACCCCTGGTCGGCGAGATCCGCCGCCGTTTCATAGCAGACGCTGTCTTCGGGGATATTTAGTTTCAAAATGACCTGATCGTTCGTAAGACCAAGAGCCGCTTGCGCCGCTTCCGCCGCGTCGATAAAGTTTTTGTCATAAGTAGAATTTTCATCATGAAGGAAGATAAAACCGACTTTTATGTCGCTTAAATCAGCGGCGGCTTTGCTTTCGGACTGATCCTCAGTCGCGGGTTCGGTAACGTCTTCTTTCGGTTTGCCGGAACAGGCGGCCAATGAGAGAACCATAACCGCCGCCAAGAGTAACGCGATGAATTTTTTCATGATTTGTCAAACTCCCGTTTTTAAAATTTTTACAGTGAGCAATTATAAATAAATTTAAAAAAACAAAAGCCCAAGCGCATACGACGGTTAGCGGGTAGAGAGCGGTTTAAAGAACGATTATTACGATTTACCCGCTTTACTAAGCGCCAAACGCTGCGCGCTGTCCGTTTGTTATAACAAAAACAACCGTCTTGCCTTGCCGACGTCAACAAAACACAATCTCGCCGTTTTCTAAAGATTTGATTCTGACTAAGGATTTTAAGTCGACGCCCGCGTCCAATAAAAACTTTTCCCCGGGCTGAAAAGTCTTCGTTATGGCTATTCCCGCCCCGGAGAGCGACGCCCCCGCGTCTTCGACTATTTTTTTAAGCCCTAAAACCGCCTGACCGTTGGCTAAAAAATCGTCGACTATGAGAACTTTATCGGAAGAATTGAGGTAGAGTTTCGAAACGAAAATTTTGTAGCTCTCGCCCTTGGTATAAGAAAAGACCTCGGCAGTGTAAACGTCCGGACCTATGTTCTTGCGAAGACCTTTTTTGGCGTAAACGACGGGAACGTTAAAGCTCTCCGCCGTGTAGCACGCTATCGCTATGCCGGATGATTCAACTGTGAGGATCTTGGTAATATCTTTGTCTTTAAACAAGGCGTAAAACTCGCGCCCCATATCTTTCAAAAGAGGAATGTCGATTTGGTGGTTAAGAAAGCCGTCTACCTTGAGGACGTCGCCCGGAAGAGCTCTGCCTTCCGATAAAATCTTCTTTTGCAGACTGTTCAACTTCCTCACCCCTTTTACCGTATATTATACATTGAAGGGCGGTAAATTTCAATACTTTACAATGTTTAATTCGTTAAAATCTAAATTTTCTGCGTTTTAAACAAAATTACAGCTAATTACAAGGGCAAATTTTTCACAACAAAAACAGGTAAAACATGTGGAACATGCATAAAATTTATAAATAATTTTGTATTTTTTAACGAAAAGCCAGTCGCGCATATTTTGTGATTTTATAACTTGACTTTTTCCTGTTTTTTTACTATTATGTACGTAGCGGCAGTTGCCGGAGTATATTTGGTGAAAACCAACAAATCGAAAGGGATGGTTTTACTTTGAAAAAAACCTCAAAAATTATAAGCGTTTTCTTGGCGCTTGTTATGGTTTTTGTTTCCGTTCCAATGACGACGTTCGCGGCGGACAGGGACACGTCTTCTCTCGAAGCGTACCTTAGCGCCGGTAATCTAGCTAACGCGGCGGAAACTATTCTTACCGACTTAGGCGAGAGAAAAACCCAAGTCGTTCCGACGATCCTCACCATATGCTGTCAAGCGATAAAGGAACTTAAAGAACAGGCGAAAGCAAACGGCGTAGATCTCACTAAACCCGACGCCGACGCGTTCGCTAAAGTTGTCCTTGATTATCTTGACAAATTGCTTGCCGAAGAAGACATTAACGGCAGCATGAACAACACTATCAGGAGTATTATAGAGATCGTTTTTACAATGGAACTCGACCTTAACTCCGTGGACGGAATGTTAAATACTATCGTAGGCGCTCTTGATTATCTCAAAGGCAGAGGAGAGGGTTTTTGCGGAGACGCCTCCAAATTTAACACGGATCCTCTTAAAGTAAACGGCAAAGCGATTCAAAGGTCAAACGGCGACTTAAACGTCATTAACGCTCTTGTGGATTTCCTCACAAACAGCGACAATATAGCCGTTATAAAAACGGTCGTCGCCGGAGAGGTTGATTTAGGAAGAGTAAACACTTTAGTCAGCGCGTTTATCGATCTTGAGGGAACGGTCAACGGCTTTACGGCTAACGTCGGCAAGGAAGTAAGCAAGGCTATTTACGAAAAAGCTTTAGCCGAAAAAGACGCGGATGGCAACGTTGTAACGTCTTTTGAGGAATCCCCATACGCCAACTTTACCTGCGACGAGACTTTGGCCGCCGCCCTTGTTAAGGCTATAGAAAAAAGAGATCCCACTCTTGAAGAGTCGCAAGCGGTTGTAAAAATGACTATTTACGAACTTATCGGGAATTACGCCGATAAAGTTATCGCGAATTACATCGCGGAGCCTCTCAACACGACAGCCAGGGACTGGTTTAAGAAAATTGCCGCCGATCCGCGGTACGCGTTTGTCGGCGATATTATAAACTTAGACTATCAATTTGCCGGCGACACGTTTAATTTCGCGGGCTTAGTCGAAACCGGTCTTTTTGAGAATCTTAACAATGTCGTCTGCAAAATACTCGAAGTTATGGTTAAACCCGAAGTTTACGCTCAGTTGGGCATTAAAACGGGAGGAAACGAAAATATTTCCGACAACCTTAGAGCTTTCTTCGGGCGTCTGCTTGAGGCAATATCCGCTAATAACGGCGGACAGCTTGTCATTACGGTCGACGAACAAACCTATACGTATGATTTCAGCAAATTTAACGAAGAATATGTAAGAGGCATGAGCCTTGAAGACATGACCGTGCAGGTTTTAAGCATTTTTTATCCCGACTGGTTTGGAAAAACAGTGCCGGAGGACGTTACCAACCTCGAAAAATTATCTATATTCACAGGTTATATCGCCATAGAAAAATGGATGCCTCAGTTCTCGTTCCTTCCCGAATACAAAGAGATGATATTTAACGCCGACGGAACCGTTAAGGAGTTAAGCGGTTTTGAGTTATACAACATGATAGGCTCCATCGGCATGGACGTAGCCGTTTACTGGCTTAACAGAGCTGAAGACATAAACGCCATAAACATCGACCCCGAAAGACATAAAGCCTTAAAGGATCAAGGCTGGGCCGGAGAGGAATTCTTTGAGGAAATAGTAGACTGGGCTCTCAACTATATTGAAGGCTTCCCCGTCGTAGCGGATTTCCTGCAAACTCAGCAAGGCGTAAAGGACGGCTTTGGCGGCGGCTGGTATAAGCTTAACGTCGTTCTTAACGAGCTTCTTCCGCTTTCGTTTATAAACGGCGGCGCGGACGAAACGTTTGTACTCGACACATACACGCTCATTGTGTACAAAGGCGCCCCCGCTCTCTTTGACCTTGATATTGCGGCTTTCGCCGAATTTCTTTCAATGAACGACGATCCTGACAATCCGTTTAACGAACCCATTATCTCTTCGATCGTTACCGTTGCCGATCACCTGCTCTTTAGCCTCTTTGAATATGAGTCCGGCGAAGCTAAAGACTTCACAAAAGAACCCACGGATGTACGCGACGGTTACAAAGGTCAGTACGACAGCAATAACGGTTACTATCTTGACGGCGTTCAGGTTCTTCCCGCGTTAAACGGCGGCGCCGGTTCTTCGACAAATCCCCCCGAAACTACGACAGCAGAGTCCGGAACAGAACCTTCAACAAACCCCGAAGAAACCACTACAGAACCCACGACCGAGCCTACAACCGAAGCTCCGACTACTGAACCGACGACTGAGCCCGAAGTAAAATTGGGCGATCTTAACGGAGACGGAGAAGTTAAAGCGGCCGACGCGAGAATCGCTCTCCGTTACTCCGCAAGACTTGAAATTCCCGACGACGCTCAGTTAGCCGCCGCGGACATAAATAAGGACGGCGCGGTAAGAGCAAACGACGCAAGACTTATGCTTCGTTTCAGCGCGAAACTAATTACATCTTTTGAACAAGCTTAATAAGGCTTGTTAAACCTTCCCGCTCCGCGTAACGCGAGGCGGGTATTTATTATTTTTTTTGTTTTCGTTTATATTGAGTTAAAAAAAGCGTGTTAATATAATTATGAAATAAAGTAATAAGGCGGTTAAAATGCTTCAAGTTAAAAATATTTCAAAAAGTTACACTACCGGCGATTTTACGCAAAAAGCTCTCGACGGAGTAAGCGTAAACTTCAGAAGAAACGAGTTCGTCTCGATTTTAGGTCCGAGCGGTTCCGGGAAGACCACGTTTTTAAATTGTTTGGGCGGTCTTGATAAGTACGACGATGGCGACCTAGTCATTAACGGCAAGTCCACAAAAGATTTTACGGATTCCGAATGGGACTCCTACAGAAACAACAGTATCGGATTTATTTTTCAAAGCTATAACCTTATAACTCACTTAAACGTCCTTGATAACGTCGAAATGGGCATGACGCTTTCAGGCGTTCCGGATCAGGATAAAAAGAAAAGAGCTTTAGAGGCTCTTGAAAGAGTCGGTTTAAAAGAGCACGCGTATAAAAAGCCCAATCAGCTATCCGGCGGTCAGATGCAGAGGGTGGCGATAGCGAGGGCTTTGGCTAACGACCCTGATATAATTTTAGCCGACGAACCTACGGGCGCTCTCGATAAAAACACGAGCCGTCAGATTATGGATCTTATTAAGGAGATCGCCGACGATAAACTCGTCATAATGGTGACTCACAATCCCGCGCTCGCCGAGGAGTACTCCGACAGGATAGTTAAATTCGAGGACGGGAAAGTTATCGGCGACTCTAACCCCTATGAGTCCGCTGAAACCGATGAAAATTACTCTCTTAAAAAGACGAGCATGAGTTTTAGGACGGCTCTTAAACTTTCGGGCAAGAATATTTCAACCAAAAAAGGCCGCACGATTCTCACCGCTTTGGCGTCGAGCATCGGAATTATCGGAATCGCCCTCATTTTAAGCCTTTCGGACGGATTTCAAATACAAATCGACAAGTATCAAAGCAACGCCCTTAACGAGTTCCCCATTGTTATTTCAAAATCCACTATGGTTGTGGACGAAAGCGAAATAGAAAGCGACCGGCAGGAACTTAAAAATATGCTTACGGGCGAGAGGGAGTTTGCCGATACCGATTATGTGACGCTTGAGGATACTCCGCTTGAAAACACTATTCACAACAACGATTTTTCAGACGAGTTCATGGATTACCTTTATAAAGCCGACCCGGAAATTTGCAACAGCATCGGTTTTACAAGAACCGCCGCCATGAACGTCCTTAAAAAAGACGCGAACGGCAAAGCGCAGTGGCATAACCTTTCGACGGGAATAAGCGGCATAACCGACGGCAACTCGGACGCCGCCATGTCAAGCAGTTTTACCGGCGTGGGTCTTACGTCGTACCCTACGGTTTTAGGGAACGAAAACGAGTCTTACCTTAAAAAATATTACGACGTAGTTGCGGGGTCGTACCCTGAAAGCCCGCATGATTTAGTGTTTGTAGTCGATTCCGATCATACCGCCAATAAATCCGTCATGGAATCTTTAGGATTCGACGTTTCCAAAGATACGATTAAATTCAGCGATATTATAGGGACGGAATATAAACTTATAGGCAACGACGTGTTTTATAAAAAATCGGAATACGGCGTTTATGTGCAAAATTCCGATTACGACGCGATGTACAATAACAAAAACAACATAACGCTTAAAATTTCAGGCGTAGTGAGGCTTAAAGAAGGCGAAAGCGTAGGGCTTTTAGGATTTGGAATAGCCTACAGCGACGAGCTTGTAAAAGAAATTATCAACTTAAATTCTAATTCCGCTATAGTAAAAGATATAAAAACGTCCAAAACGGACGTAACGCCCACAGACCCCATGTCGCCTGTCGACGATTTAACGAGAGAAAGTCTCCTTTTAAAATACGGCGGATCGTCCGAACCTTTAAATATATACCTCTACCCCAACGATTTTGAAACAAAAGATTTGCTTTTAGAGTACCTCGATAAATATAACGAAGGAAAATCCGATAAAGACGCGATAATTTACACCGATATGTCGGCAACCGTCACGGAGCTTACGGGAAGCATAATGGACGCGGTCACTATAGTGCTTGTCGCGTTCGCGTCGATTTCGCTCGTCGTGTCGCTTATAATGATAACGATTATAACGTATACGTCGGTCCTTGAGAGAATTAAGGAAATAGGAATTTTAAGAGCTTTGGGAGCGCGTAAAAAAGATATTTCAAGAGTTTTTAACGCCGAAACTTTCATTACCGGCATTGTTTCAGGCTTTTTGGGAATAGTGATCGCCTATATTTTAAAGATACCTATAAATATGATTATCTACAAAATGACGGAACTTCCCAACGTCGCGGTGTTAAATCCTCTTTACGCCATAGCTCTTGTCGCGATTAGCGTTCTTCTTACGCTGATAGGCGGCGCGATACCCGCTAAAATGGCGGCCAATAAAGACCCCGTCGCGGCTTTAAGGACTGAATAAATCCTCTCGCGGCATGAGACGTCATAGTATATAAAATTAGATTTAAGAGAGACGCGTTTTTGTGGCTTCCTTTCAATTTGATAAAAACATCTTGAAACATCTCGTGTTATTATATATAATTAAGTGAATACGTACAGGGAGTGATTAAAATGGGGGAAGCGGAAAGCGATTTTTTGACCGTTCCGATACTTGCTATCAGGGGGATAGTCCTTTTCCCCGGTATGACGCTCCATTTCGACGTGGGACGTCCCTCTTCGATTTCAGCTATAAAACGCGCCATCTCTAAAAACGAAAAAATTTTTATCGTAACTCAGCGCGATATTAAAGTTGAAAATCCCGATTTTGACGACCTTTACTCCATGGGGACGCTGTCGGAAATACTTCAGACCGTGCGGGCGTCGGACGACGGAGGAAACGTTCGCGTAATCGTAGAAGGTCAAAAAAGAGCCGCCTTAGAAGAGATCGTATCGAAAAAGCCGTACTTAACGGGGAAAGTTATGACGTTGGAAGACGAGCCTATTCCCGAAAAATTACGCGATTACGAAACGGCTCTCGTGAGAAATACGCACGACCTCTTTATGCAATATTGCGACGTTTCCACAAAAATTCCATCCGATGTGCAAATGGAAGCGCTCAACATAACCGAGGCGGGAAAGCTCTCGGACGTAATAGCGGGGAACATTTTCTTCTCCATTGAAGATAAACAGAGGGAGCTCAGTTACTTAAAGCCGCTCAAAAGGCTTGAGTATTTGTGCGTTCTTTTGAATCGCGAAATAGATCTTTTAATGCTCGAGGACGAGATCAGCGAGCGCGTCCAGGATCAAATGGACAAAAACCAGCGCGAGTATTTTTTAAGAGAGCAGTTAAAGGCGATATACGACGAGTTAGGCGAAGGCGAAGATACTCCCGAAGAATCCGCGAAGTACATAAGACTCATTAAAGAGAGCAAAATGGACGACGACGCTAAAGAAAAAATGTATCAGGAAGCCAAAAGACTCGCTAAAATCGCCGCCGGCTCTCCCGATTCAAGCGTCATAAGGGCGTACCTCGATAAAGTTCTGGCGCTGCCGTGGGGCAAGTACACGAAAGACAATTTTAAAATCCAGTCGGTTAGGAAGCAGCTCGATAGAGACCACTACGGCTTAAAAGAAGTTAAAGAGCGCGTTATCGAAGTTCTCGCGGCAAGGCGGCTCTCGCCCAATATCAAGGGTCAGATTATCTGCCTGGCGGGCCCTCCCGGAGTAGGCAAAACGTCTATAGCGCAGTCGATAGCCAAGGCTATGCGCAGAAAATACGTCCGCGTTTCTTTGGGCGGCGTTCACGACGAGGCCGAGATAAGGGGTCACAGGCGCACTTATATCGGAGCTATCCCGGGCAGGATAATCAACGCCATGATCGACGCTAAAAGCTCCAATCCCGTTATGCTTCTTGACGAAGTGGATAAATTGGGCGGCGACTTTAGAGGCGACGCGTCTTCGGCTCTTCTCGAAGTCCTTGACGGCGAACAAAACAAGACTTATTGCGACCACTACATAGAAATCCCGTTTGATTTAAGCAAAGTCCTGTTTATCACGACGGCTAACGACAAGTACGCTATACCCGAACCTCTCCTCGACAGGATGGACGTGATTGATTTAAGCAGTTACACTCACGAGGAAAAGTTCAATATAGCTAAAAAACATTTAATTCCAAAACAGCTAAAAGAGCATAATATTGACAGGAAATCTCTTAAATTCTCCGATAAAGCGATTAGAATCATGATCGACGGCTACACGAGAGAGGCGGGAGTAAGGCAGCTTGAACGCTTAATCGCTAAAATCGCCCGCAAGTCGGCGGTCATGTTCCTTGAGTCGGAAACGGAATCCGTATCCGTTACGGACGAAAATATAAGCGATTTTTTAGGTCCTGTCAAATATAAAAACGACATATCATCGTTTTGCGATGAAGTAGGTCTTGTAAACGGTCTCGCGTGGACTTCCGTGGGCGGCGAAACGCTTAAAGTCGAAGCGTCCGTTTTAGACGGGAGCGGGAAACTTGAACTTACCGGGTCGTTAGGCGACGTAATGAAAGAGTCCGCTAAAACCGCCGTGAGTTTAGTCAGGAGCAGGGTCGCTCAATATGGGATAGACGCGGATTTTTATAAAACAAAAGATATTCACATTCATGTCCCTGAGGGCGCTACCCCTAAAGACGGTCCCTCGGCGGGAGTTACCATCGCGACGGCTCTGTTCTCCGCGCTTTCTAAAATTCCCGCAAAGTCGAACGTCGCCATGACGGGCGAAATCACGCTTTTGGGGAAAGTTCTCCCCATTGGCGGGCTTAAGGAAAAAACTATGGCGGCGTACAGGAACGGCATGAAAACCGTTATAATTCCTTATGAAAATTTACCTGATTTGCATGAAATTGACGACGTAGTAAAAAACGCGCTCACTTTTAAAGCGGTTAAGACTATCGACGAAGTTCTTTCTATCGCTTTAAAAAAACCCGACAGATGCGAAAAGAAAATTTCCATTCCCGTAAAAAAAGACAGCTCCGCGCTGCCGATTTACAATTAAATTGACGATTTACCAAACTTCGGAAGAATTTTTAATATGGTTGATTATAACAACGTAAATTTTGAGGCTTCATATGGGACGGCGGGTCAGCTCCCGTTTTCCGATCTTCCGGAGATTGTGTTTTCGGGTCGGTCGAACGTCGGGAAATCCACGCTCATCAACTGCGTTTTTAACCGCAAAAATCTGGCGAGAGTAAGTCAAAACCCCGGAAAAACCACGACAGTTAATTTTTTCAGATCGGACAACGTTCGTTTTGTCGATCTTCCGGGCTACGGGTACGCTAAACGCTCCGACAATGAAAAACTGCGCTGGGCGGAGCTTATGGAAACTTATTTTCGCTCCGGCAGAAAGATTCGCTTAGTCGTTCAGCTGCTCGACATTCGCCGCACGCCTTCGCCTGACGACGTTACTATGCTCAACTTCATTAAAGAAACGAAATCCCCGTTTTTAATCGTCATGACAAAATGCGACAAACTCAATAAAACCGAGCGCATACAGAGGCGGAACGAACTCGCGGACGAGCTTGACTTCGCCGGGGAGAGCGAGAAAATCGAGTTTTCCGCTCTTACGGGCGAGGGGATTGACAAAATCAAAAAAGCCATCGACCACGCCGTCTTCAAATAGAATTTATAAAACTTAAAAGGAGTTTTTTGTTTGTTTGTTTCCGATTGTTTAAATATAAATGAAAAAGGCCGTTTGACTATAGGCGGGGCGGACGCCGTGGAAATCGCCAAAGAGTACGGCACGCCCGTTATCGTCTATGACGAAAATTCAATCAGGCGCAACTGCCGCGCTTTCGTCGATTCCATTAAAAAATACTACCCCGAAGGCGGCAGAGTTCTTTACGCGAGCAAGGCTTTTTCGTGTAAAGAAATGTGCAGGATAATGAACGAAGAGAATTTAGGTCTCGACGTTGTGTCCGGCGGGGAAATTTACACGGCTCTAAGCGCTGGGTTCCCGCCCGAAAAGATGTATTTTCACGGCAATAATAAGTCGCCCAGGGAGTTAGAATACGCGTTAAAAAACGGCGTAGGCAGAATTATCGCCGACAACCCGGAAGAACTTGAGCTTTTAAGCGATATTTCGTCTAAATTAGGCGTCAAAGCCAACGTTTATATGAGGATAAAGCCCGGTATCGACGCTCATACTCATAATTTTATCAGAACCGGGCAGATCGACTCAAAATTCGGGTTCGCTCTTGAAACAGGCGAAGCTTTAGAGTGCGCTAAAATCGCCTTATCGCGTAAAAATATAAATCTTTCAGGCTTTCACTGTCATATAGGCTCACAGATTTTCGACGTCGAACCGTTCGTTCACGCGGCGAAAGTCATGATGAAATTTATAAAAGACGTTAAAGACGCTACGGGCGTTGCCGTCGGCGAACTCGACTTAGGCGGCGGATTTGGGATTAAATACCTTGAAACCGAGAATCCCGCGGGATTTGGCGATTATATGAAGCCCGTCTCGGACGCTGTAAAAGAAGCGGCCAAAGAGTACGATATCCCCGTACCGTTTATTTTAATCGAGCCGGGCAGGAGTATAGCGGGGGCTGAGGCCGTAACGCTCTACACCGTGGGCGCCGTTAAAAAAATACCGAACGTCAGAACTTACGTTTCGATTGACGGCGGAATGACCGATAATCCCAGGTATATTCTCTATCAGTCGGAATATACGGCTCTAATCGCCAACAAAGCGGGAGAACCCCGCGATATGACGGCGACCGTCGCGGGAAAGTGCTGTGAAAGCGGCGATTTAATAGGCGAAAATATGCCCATTCAAACTCCCGAAAAAGGCGATATTTTAGCCGTCCTTTCAACAGGCGCCTACAATTACTCCATGGCGTCGAATTACAACAGATTCCCACGTCCAGCCGTCCTTATGGTTAAAGACGGAAACGTGAGAACCGTTATCAAAAGAGAAACTTATGAAGACCTTGTAAAAAACGATATATAATTTAAATAATCCGTTCGACGAGAGCGGATTATTTATATAAAAATCCCCGCTAACTTAAGCGGGGAATAATTATTTAATTTTAATTATTTCGAGGCGGTTCCTCCAAAGGCTCCGAATATATCGGTAAAGTACTCGAAGATACTTTTGATTACGTCAAATATCTCTTTAACGAAACCGACAATGCTGTTCATCATTTCGAGCCTCTCGTTAGGAGCTACGCCTAAGACGCGTATGTCAAGATCATCCTGAACGCCGCCCGTGGCCGCCATGCCGTCCGCCAATAGAGGACCCGTCACGTCGTAGTAGCCGTACTCGTCAGGCTCAAGATAGTAGGTGTTCACATACACGTAAACGTCCGATTTATCGAATTGCTCGTTTACGACCACTCTGAAGGTGAGAGTTTTGCCGTACTCGACGTAAGCTCTTTCTATATCGCCGTCTCTTGTGATTACATAATAGCCCTGCGTCGATGGAAGCTCAACCTTAAAGAGCTTGACTATGTTTTTGTAGTTTGTGGAAACGACTTTGCTCGCGTCCACGGCGCCCGTCGGTTTTATACTGAACACGCCGCGCCTTGAGTCAAGCCTCGCCTTCGGTTCTATCATAGCGCCGTCAATATAGAGCTGCATTCTGCCGGTGTCCACCCAGTCCGCCCATCCTTCATGATCTTTACAAGAGGGTGTGATAAGTATAAACAACTCGTTGCCGTTTTCTACCCATACCTCATTGACATTGACGCCATCAATATCATAAAAAACGCTCACTTCTTCCGTGTTTAAGTAGGCAAGATCGTCGTCGCCTTCTTTGTACATACCGCATTTTACGTCGAAATGAATAGTCATATCCTGACGGTTAAAGGTCTCGGCCGCGGAATATGTCCTGTCAAAATCCACGGGAACTTTTACCAAATGATATAAACGAGCCAAGGTACTCGAGCCTTTATCATCCAATCCGCCGTTAAGAACGACGTTGGAAACGCTGTTTATTTTTCCCGCGTTATAGGAAAAAGTACTCGCCCCCAAAACAAGCTCCCCGTCGGGTTCTATATTGATAACGCCCTCGTCAGTATTATAAAGAGCGCCGTTATCTTTATTCGGCAGCGCAGCGCCGCCTTCAGCTCTAGCGCCGCCGTTTAATACAAGCATACCGCCGTTCTTAATAGTGATAACCCCTTTATTGACAAGACGACCTTTCTCGCCCGATACCGTAAGAACTGCGCCGTCGGCTATAACAAGTTCACCACCCTCATCTACAGTGACGACATTTTGAGTAACTATATCAGAACTCTTAGGAGTTATCGTTATTCTATAATCATCGGGTACGTAAGGATTTGTGCCTTTCTGCCATTCCTGTTCCGTCAGAGCAGATGCGGTGAACGCGGGCGCGAAGGCTAAAAGCATAACGCTTACTAACAATAATGAAATTGCCTTTTTCATAAAAATTCCTCCTGTTAAGAAGATAAGCGTAAGGGAAAGACACAAGCGGCGCGGGTGAACGCGAAACGCGACTACCAAACTCTCTCCCATAATCTTCTTACATTATAATTCATCTTTTTGTAAATGTCAATATAAAAAAATTAAAGATATAAAAATTTTAAAGTCAAATTGCGGTTGAAATATGGCGTATTGTATGATAAAATGTGAATAATCAAAGACTTAAGTACGCTTATAAAACCTATTAAGATTGTCATGGTTTACGATTTTTTTCCGGGGTGTTCCCTTAAATACCCGGGCGACGCGTTCGAAAGCTCGTTTAAACTCGCCGCGTCAAAGCTCTCGGTTGATTTTATTGAGATTCCAGAATGGCAGTGCTGCGGCGGGGTATACCCGCTCTCTTTGGACGAAATAGCCTCTAAACTCCCTTCCGTAAGAGCTTTAAACTATTCCGGCGAAACGGGTCGGCCGCTGCTTGCCGCGTGTTCCGCCTGCTACCACGTTTTAAAACGCGTAAATTACGAATTGGAAAACAACAAAAACACAAGGGAAACGGCTTCATTGTACCTAGAATCTCCCGTTAAAACGCCCCCTAAAGTCGTTCATTTTTTAGAGGTTTTAAGGGACGACGTGGGCTTTAATAAAATCTCAAGTATGGTAAAAGCCCCTTTAAAAGGCGTAAAAATCGCCCCTTATTACGGCTGCCTTCTTTTAAGACCGTCGGAAGTTATGCGGTTTGACGACCCCCATAACCCTAAAATTATGGAGGATTTGATTTTAGCCCTGGGCGGCGAAGTCGTAACCTACCCCGAAAGGAACGAGTGCTGCGGCGGCTGCGCGGCTTTGGAAGATAAAGAGATTACCGAAAATAAATGCGAAAAAATAATAAACAGCTTAAAATCGCGGAACGCCGACATGATAATAACGTCCTGTCCTCTTTGCAAATATAATCTCACAAAATACGGCTCTATTGAAGTAAAATATTTTACCGAGATTTTAGCGAGCGCGCTATAATATGGATGATTTTGAGTTAAGCAAAAAAGCTTTGGAGATAAGCGGCTCCAATCCTTTAAAATGTATGAAGTGCGGCAAATGCGCCGCTTTCTGTCCTTCCGACGATATGGAATATTATCCGCATCGATTCGTCGATTTGATATTAAAAAACAGAATCGGCGAATTGTCGTCGTCAAAATCAATTTACAAATGCCTCTCGTGTCTTATGTGCGCGGAGGTATGCCCAAGAGGAGTAAACCCCGTAAACCTTATAGAATCCGTGAGAAACCTTAAAATAAGACAAAAAAACGAGGGCGAAATCACGGCGGACGCCGGGGAATTTTTAGATTCCCCTCCGCAGCTGTTTATGTCCGCTTTCAGGAAATACACGAAATAACACATATCTACAAATGCGAATCGGAGTTTTTATTTGCCATTGCGGCAACAATATAAGCGGAACGGTCGACGTTTTTCGCGTAAGGGACGCTCTCTCTTTGGAAAAGGGCGTTGTTTTTTCGCGCGAGTATCAATATATGTGCTCCGAAAACGGTCAGAACCTTATTAAATCTTCCGTCGCGGACTACAAATTAGACGCGCTTGTTATTTGCTCATGCTCTCCTAAAATGCACGAGAACACATTTAGAAAAACGGCTCTCGACGCAGGTCTTAACCCTTATATGGTCGAAATCGCCAATATAAGAGAACAGTGCTCGTGGATTCACAAGGACAAAGAAGAGGCCACAAATAAGGCGACGTCCCTTGGAAGGGCCGCCATCGCCAAAGTAAGGCAAAACTCGCCTTTAACCCCTAACGAACGCGGCGTTACCAAAAGAGCGCTCGTTATAGGCGGCGGGATAGCGGGAATCGAAACGGCTCTCAATATAGCCGACGCGGGTTTTAAAGTCGATATTGTGGAGAAATCGCCCACGATAGGCGGCAAAATGGCGAAACTCGACAAGACTTTCCCGACGCTCGACTGCTCCGCGTGCATTTTAACGCCTAAAATGGTTGAATGCTCTAACCACGAAAATATAAATCTTTTCACTTTCAGCGAAGTGGAGGACGTAAAAGGCTTTATAGGGAATTTTAAAGTAAAAATAAGAAAAAAGTCGCGCCGTATAAACGAGAAACTCTGCACAGGCTGCGGGGAATGCGCCTCTTCCTGCCCCGCGAAAACCCCAAACGAGTTTAACGAGGGACTTAACAAAAGAGGGGCGGTTTATATTCCCTTCCCGCAGGCGGTCCCCAATATCCCGGTGATAGACGAAAACGCCTGCATAAAGCTTAAGACTGGCAAATGCGGTCTTTGCGAAAGGAAATGCCCCGCCAGGGCGATTGATTTTAATAAGCCCGACGAAATTATAGAAGAAGAATACGGCGCTATAGTCCTGGCGACGGGGTTTAATCTTATCGACATGAAAAAGTACGGCGAGTACGGCTATGGAATTTACCCCGACGTCGTGACTTCGCTGGAATACGAGAGAATTATGAACGCGGCGGGACCCTGCGGCGGACATTTAATCAAAGTATCCGACGGCAAGGAGCCGGAGACGGTGGTCTTTATTTCGTGCGTAGGTTCTCGCGACTTAACTTGCAGAGGGAAAAGCTACTGCTCTAAAATATGCTGTATGTACACGGCGAAACAGGCGATTCTAACCAAAGAGAAACTGCCGTCGTCGGAAGTTTACGTTTTCTATATAGACGTTCGCGCCCCTGGTAAAAATTACGACGAGTTTTACAGAAGAGCCATAGAGCAATACGGCGTTCACTACGTTAAAGGTATGGCGGGGAAGGTTTACGACGAAGACGGAAGTCTTTATGTTTTAGGATTCGATTTAATCTCAAATGAAAAACTCAGAATAAAAACCGATATGGTGGTTTTAGCCGCCGCGACGGAGTCCGACGGCTCCGCTAAACGTTTAGGAAGTATGCTCTCGGTTTCAACGGACACGAACGGATTTTTTACGGAGTCGCACCCTAAATTAAGACCTGTGGAAAGTCCTACGGCGGGGGTATTTTTAGCGGGATTCTGCCAGGGACCTAAAGATATACCCGATACGGTCTGCCAGGCGGGCGCGGCCGCGATGAAAGTCGTTTGCCTTTTAAGTAAAGACAAGCTCGAAACGGACCCCTGCACGGCCTTGACCGACGTAAACTTATGTTCGGGCTGCGGGGAGTGCGAAAAAGTCTGCCCGTTCGGGGCGATAGAGCTAAAGCTGAGCGAGACGCTTTACGACGGAATAAAAGAAACGAGACTCGCCTCTTCTGTAAACGAGGCTCTTTGCAAAGGGTGCGGCAACTGCGCGTCCGCCTGCCCGTCGGGAGCGATAGACCTTAAAGGCTTTACCACAAAGCAAATTTTATCGGAAATCGATTCATTGTAAAACAAATTTCAACGGCCGCTCCGCTTTACGCGGGAGTTTGCGTTTTTTAATATGGAAAATGACAAAATAAAAATTACGGCGTTTTGCTGCAACTGGTGCAGTTACGCGGGGGCGGATCTCGCCGGTTCTTCAAGGCTTTCCTATCCGTCCGAAATTAAAATAATAAGAGTTCCGTGTTCGTGCAGAGTCAGTCCCCTTTTTATTTTAAGGGCGTTTATAAAAGGCGCGGACGGCGTTATCATAGCGGGGTGCCATCCCGGCGACTGCCATTACTCCGAAGGCAATTACTACGCGAGACGCAGAATGAAACTCTTCTTTTCAAGCCTTCAATTTATGGGAATAGAAAAAGAAAGGGTGAGCCTTCAGTGGATTTCGGCGGCGGAAGGGGCAAAATTCGCCGAAACGATGAACGACTTTGCCGAAAAAATTAAAAAGCTCGGTGGGATAAATGAAAACTCGCGGTAATATTTCAGATTTAATCCTTGATAAAATTAAAGAAATTGCCGAAAAAGAAAATATTTCCCGCGCGCTGGCTTTTAAAAAAGGCGTGTTCTTTTACGACCCGGAGCCGTATCTTTTCAATGGGAATTTTGACGGTTTCTTATACGATAGCTTCTCGGCGTCAAATTTATCAAAAATTTTAATAGAAGAAACAAAAAAAGACGGGAAAGTCCTCGTCCTTCTAAAGCCCTGCGACAGCCGCTCGTTAGACGTTCTAATTAAAGAAAACAGAGTAAAAAGAGAAAAAGTATACGCGGTCTCGGTTCCTTGCCGCGGCAAAATCGATATTTCGAAATTAAAAGAGCAAACGGACGAATATATAATTTCCGTTGAGGAAGACGGCGAAAATATAAAAGCGGAAACTCTAAACGGAACTTTTGCGTTAGACCGTAAAAACGTTCTTTTTAACAAGTGCCTTTCATGCTCGGATAAAAGCCCTAAATTTTGCGACGAGGAGATTTTTCCCGAATATTCTGAGAACACGCGCGTTTTAGATAAATATAAAGAAGTCCGCGATATAGAAAATATGACGGCAAGTCAAAAGAGAGATTTTTGGGAGAGCGAGTTTTCAAAATGCGAAAGGTGCTACTCATGCAGAAACGTATGTCCCGTATGTTCCTGTCAAAAATGCATATTCGATAACGAAAATTCATTATTTTTCGGGAAATCCGACAACCCTTCGTCGCCCAACGGAGTTTACCATATAATAAGGGCTTATCATGTGGCGGGAAGGTGCGTCGACTGCGGGGAGTGCGAACGCGTCTGCCCCGAGAAAATACCGCTGCATCTTTTAAACCGCAAATATATGAAAGACATTGAAGAGTTTTACGGCGAAGGCGAATTTCCGCTTTTAACATACGACATAAACGATAATTAACGCTTAAAATTATGAGTTCCACGATTTATAAATTACCGCTTAACAAATTAAACGTCCTCTTTAACGAAATAAGCTCTTTTACAAATCTTTACCGCCCCGCAAAAGAGGGCGGCGTTTGCGCGTTTTCAAAATATGACGGTCAAAATAAATTTAATGAAAATTACGTAAACTCCGACAGACCGCCTAAATATTTCTTTTTCCCGCAGAATGAAAATTTATACGAGTTTATTTTATCCGGGAAATCGATAGAAATTATAAACCCCTCTGAAGATAACGATAGTTTTGCGCTTTTCGGCGTCAGGGCGTGCGACTTTAAAAGCTTTTTAATTTTAGATAAAGTGTTTTTAGACGAGCCCGTCGACAAATACTATAAAGCGAGAAGGGAAAACTCGGTTATAATCACGCTCGCCTGCTCTTTCAAAAGCGAAAACTGCTTTTGCGAAAATTTTAAAATAGATCCCGTAAACCCTGACGGCGATATTTCGTCTTATATTGATTCCGGTCATATCTACTTTAAAATAAACACCGAAAAAGGGCGCGGGTTTTTCAGTAAAATCAAAAACATTTTTACCGTTTCCGACCGGCGGGAATTGGAAATCGCGAAACAAAACATAAAAGAAAATTTAAAAAAATACCCTTCGGTAAAATTTTCTCTCGACTACTGGGAAAATAAAAGCGAAAACGAAATCTTAAATTCGCCTTTATGGGAAAAATTAGAAAAAGGCTGTTTAGGCTGCGGCTCCTGCGCTTTCGGCTGCCCCACCTGCCAATGCTACGATATAAGAGAATATGAGGCGAACGGGAAGACGTCGCAATACAGGTGCTGGGACTCCTGTATGTACTCCGACTTTACGAGAATGGCGGGCGGCAACCCGAGAAAAACCGGAACGGAGCGTTTTAGGCAGAGATTTATGCACAAACTTAAATACTTCCCCGAAAATAACGACGGTCTTTACTCGTGCGTCGGCTGCGGAAGATGCTTAAAAATCTGCCCCGCGCGCAAAAATATATTAAAAGTTATCGAAAGCTTTAACAAAAATTATGATTAAAGAGCCCGGAATCTCCATAGTAAAAGTCTTAAAAATAATAACCGAAACTCCCGACGTAAAGACGTTTACGGTAAACGGGAAAGACGGAAAGAAACCTTTTATTCACGCTCCCGGTCAGTGCGCCATGGTAGGGCTTCCCCCCGCAGGCGAGGGTATGTTTTCAATTAGCTCCGACCCTTTAGAAAATTATCTCCAATTCAGTATAAAAAAATGCGGCTCTTTAACTAACGAGCTACACAATATAGAAGAAGACCGGGAACTTACCGTAAGAGGGCCTTTGGGGAGGGGCTTTCCCGTCGATACCGACTTTAAAAATCAAAATCTTCTTTTTATAGCGGGAGGAATAGGTCTCGCTCCTTTGAGGTCGGTTATAAATTACTGTTTTAAAAAAAGAGAAAACTACAAGGATATAGATATTATTTACGGCTCTAAAACGAAAGAGGACTTTGTATTTTACAATGAATTAAAAGACGTGTGGTCTAAAGAAAATAACGCCCGCGTTTATCTTACCACAGACAGAAAAGAAGACGGCTGGAGCGGTCACAGCGGCTTTGTGCCGGACTACATAAAAGAGCTATCTTTAGATAAAAACAGAAAAGCCATAATTTGCGGGCCGCCCATTATGATAAAACTTTCCGCTTTGGCTTTAGAGAGTTTGGGATTTAAATATTCCGATATTTATACGACGCTTGAAATGAGAATGAAATGCGGGATAGGCAAATGCGGCAGGTGCAATATAGGAAATAAATACGTCTGTAAAGACGGGCCCGTGTTCAGATTGGACGAATTTTCAGACCGATAAAAGGTGCAGATTATGCAAAATGTGGATATTTACATTTTCGGCAAGAAGTATTCCGTGCCGTCCACGCTTACCATTATGACGGCGATGGAGTACGCCGGATATAAGCTTGTAAGGGGCGTGGGCTGTAGAAACGGCTTTTGCGGGGCGTGCGCCGTGATATACAGAATAATAGAAGAGCCTCGCGAGAACGACCCCAAACTCAACAACGGACTTAAATTCGCTCTCGCTTGCAGGACGAGCGTCCAAAATAATATGTATATCGCGACTTTGCCGTTTTTCCCGCTTTTAAGAAAGAGCTGCGACTTAAATAAAATCCCGGATAAAAATATTTTTTTAAGGCTTTACCCCGAAATATATAAATGTTTAGGCTGCGGCGCCTGCACAAAAAGCTGTCCTAAAAACATAAACGTCATGCAATATATAGCTTACGCGCAAAGAGGCGATTTTAAAAATTGCGCCGAAACGTCGTTTGACTGCGTGATGTGCGGAATATGCTCCGCTAGATGCCCCGCCGGAATATCCCATCCAAACGTCGCGATGCTCGCGAGGCGCGTAAACGGAAAATTCCTCTCGCCTCCCTCAAAGGCGCTTAAACAAAAAGTTATGGAAATAAACGAGGGAAAATACGAAGAGGAATTTAAAAATCTTTTGTCAAAATCGAAAGACGAGATAAAAAACATTTACGATAAAAGAGATATTGAGGGCGGGGACTGACAAGTTAAAACCTATGTATAGCGACGAATTACTAAAAAGCGCGTTAAAAGCGGAAGAAAAGCGAAAAATCAATATAAATAAAAGGCCGGAACGATTAAGCTCCTCTGAAAAAAACGAGCTTCTTTATTCTTTTCACCCCGACTATATAGAAAACGAGTTCGGGACGATAGACGTCGGCAAAAATAAAGGTGAAAAAGCGCCTTTAGAGCTTTTAAAACTCCTTTACGGGAAAAGTATAGTTCCGCTGTCTTTCGATTTAAGCAATCCCTCATACGATACCGACGTGCTAATTATAGGCGGCGGGGGAGCGGGAGCGTCGGCGGCTATTGAAGCGAGAAATTCGGGAGCGTCTGTTATAATCGCCACAAAACTAAGATTAGGCGACGCCAACACAATCATGGCGGAAGGCGGCATACAGGCGGCGGATAAAGAAAACGACTCTCCGTCTATACACTTTCTCGACGCTTACGGCGGGGGACGTTTCGACAACAAGAAAGACCTTTTAAAAGAGCTTGTGACGAACGCTCCGGACGCTATTTTGTGGCTCGGTTCTTTAGGCGTCGAGTTTGACAGGGACGAAAACGGCGAGATGTCGGTAACTCACGGCGGAGGCACTTCAAGAAAGAGAATGCACGCGGCTCGCGACGTTACCGGTAAGGAGATTATGAGGACTTTAAGGGACGAGGTTCTCGGTTTGGATATTAAAATCCTTGAGTTTGCCGCGGCTTCGGAACTTTTAACGGACGAAAACGGAAACGTCTCGGGCGCGGTTCTCGTCAATATGGAAACGGGCGAACTGTTTTCAATAAGAGCCAAGACTGTAATCTTAGCCGCGGGCGGCGCGGGAAGGCTTCATTATCAGGGCTTCCCCACGTCAAACCACTACGGCGCTACCGCCGACGGGCTTATACTTTCATATAGAGCGGGGGCTAATCTTTTATATCAAGATTCTCTGCAATATCACCCGACGGGAGCTTTATACCCGATTCAGCTTTTAGGAGCGCTCGTCACTGAAAAAGTAAGATCTTTAGGGGCGGCGCTCTTAAATTGCGACGGAGACCCGTTTATAAACCCGCTTGAAACAAGGGACGTAGTCGCGGCGGCGATTATAAAAGAGTGCAAAGAAAGGAAAAAAGGCGTAAAAACGCCCGACGGTTTCGGAGCTTTACTCGATACTCCGATGATTGAAATTATCCATGGGGAAGGAACTATCGAAAAACGCCTTCCCGCCATGCTCGATATGTTTCTGGAATACAATATAGATATAAGAAAAGAACCCGTCGCGGTCTACCCCACTCTTCACTACCAAAACGGCGGAGTCGAAATAAACCCGACAGCCGAAACTTCAGTTAAAAATCTTTTCGCGGCGGGGGAAGTTACGGGAGGGGTTCACGGCAGAAACAGGCTTATGGGAAATTCTCTTCTCGATTGCATAGTTTTTGGAAGAATAGCGGGGAAAAACGCCGCCTTAAGGTCGAAAGAAATAACGAATTTTAATAATCTTACGCTCAATCACTTAAAAAATTATCAGGAAGAGCTTAAAAAGGCGGGAGTCGAAAATAACGAACGCTCGCCAAAATTACTTAATTTGGACGTTAAATATTAAACCAAAAAGGGAGTTTTGATTCTATCAAATTTTCCTTTATTTAATAAGCTCCGTAAATTCACCCTCGGTTATGACTTTTACGCCTAACGACCGGGCTTTCGTGAGCTTGCCGCCGGGATTTTCGCCCGTCAAAACGGCGTAAGTTTTTTTGGATACGGAAGAGCTTACCTTGCCGCCTAGATTTTCTATTATAGCGGCCGCTTCGTTTCTCGTGTAATTTTCAAGCGTACCCGTTAAGACGAACGTAAGCCCCGAAAACCTCCCGGCGCTTTTTTTCGTCTTAGCGGTCATATTAACGCCCGCTTTTCTAAATCGGTCTAAAAGTTCTTTAGTTTGGGTCTCGGACAAAAAGTAAATCAAACTCTCGGCCATAATGTCGCCGAAACCGTCAATTTCTAAAATTTCCTCTTTTTTAGCGTTTAAAAGAGCGTCTATATCGTTAAATTTTTCCGTCAGCAGTTTGGACGCTTTAAGACCTATGTGACGTATCCCCAAAGCGCAAATAAACTTATAAAAATCGTTTTCTTTTGAGTTTTCCACGGCCGAGATTATATTCTCGGCGCTTTTTTCGCCAAAGCCATCTAAAGACGCGATTTCATCTTTTTTATCTTTTAAAGAGTATATGTCGGGAGTAGATTTAATAATCCCTTTATCGACAAACGTTTGGAGGACCTTTTCGCCCAAGCCCTCAATATCCATGCCGTCGCGGGAGCAAAAATGTATTAAGTTCCTTAAAAGCTGCATAGGGCAAAGTGGGTTTATGCATCTTACCGCCGCCTCGCCCTTTTCCCTTACGGTTTTACCGCCGCACGAAGGGCAAAATTCGGGCATACTGTATATTTCATTATCAAGGGAGCGCGTTTTTACCCCGATTACTTCGGGTATTATGTCTCCCGCTTTGCTTAAAACGCAAATATCGCCTATTCTAAGCTCTTTTTCGCGTATAAAATCCTCGTTGTGAAGAGTGGCGCGGCTGACTAAAGAGCCTGAAAGCATAACCGGCTCAAATACTCCCGTCGGCGTTAAAACGCCCGTCCTGCCGACGTTTATTTCAATCCCCAGGAGCTTTGACTCTTTCTCTTCGGGAGGATATTTATACGCCGCCGCCCATTTGGGAAACTTTGACGTGCTGCCTAATTTTTCTCTTTCGGAAAATTCGTTTACTTTTACCACAGCCCCGTCAATGTCAAACGATAAACTGTCGCGCTTTCGACCGATTTCTCTTATTATTTTTAAAGCGTCGTCGATATTGTCCGCTTCCTTGTAAAAAGGTACGGTTTTAAATCCCAATGATTTTAAAAAATCGAGGGATTCTTTGTGAGTTTTTATTTGCGCGCCTTCGATTCTTTGAATGTTAAAACAAAAAATATCGAGTTTTCGTTTTGACGTTATCGCGGGGTCTTTTTGTCTTAGGCTTCCCGCCGCCGCGTTTCGCGGATTTCTCCATGGTCTTTCGCCGTTTTCGTCCATTATTTTTGAAAATTCCGCGAAAGTCTCCCTTGGCATATAAACTTCGCCTCTTACTTCAATCAAAGGGAGATTTTCTATTTTAAGGGGAACGCTCCTTATCGTTTTAAGGTTTAAAGTCACGTCTTCTCCCACGTCGCCGTCGCCCCTCGTGGAACCTAAATAGAACTCGCCGCCGCGGTACTCCAAAGACACTGAAAGACCGTCGATTTTAGGCTCTACAACGTATGTCGCGTTAGGGCAAACCTCTTTAACGCGCTTGTCGAAATTCCTCATCCCCTCCTCTGAAAAAACGTCTTGAAGGCTCTCCATTCTGACTTCGTGAACCACGCTCCCAAACCGGCTCTCGGCCGAGCCGCCGACTCTCGCCGTGGGGGAATCGGGCGTTTTAAGCTCGGGGTATTCTTCCTCAATCGAATTGAGCTCCCTCATCATCATATCGTATTGATAATCGGAGATTTCGTTTGTGTTTTCGACGTAATATTTATGAATATGATAATTAAGCGTCGTCCTTAATTCCGGCGCTCTTTTTTTAGCTTCCTCAAAAGTCAAACTTACCACCGCGCTCGCGTTAAAATTCCCGGCGCCCCGCGCCCACTATATTATATCATTTTTGATGGTTTTGTCAACAGATAACACAACAATTCCCTAAAAATGCGCGATTTTCAGGGAATTTAATCAAAACTTATATGAACTTAACTTTACTTAATACAATTTATCATAAACGCGGCGTTTCACATGGGTACGTTGCTATAAAGGCAGGTAACGCGCTTTATTAAAATTCAACAGTTAAAAAAATTAATATCCCCGTCTTCCCAAAGAGGATCGCTTTCAGCAGCGGGCGCGGTCAAAGAGCCTGTCAGCGGGCGAGGAAATTCTTTAAATAACCTTAAAAATTTTAATTTTATTTGACTTTTATATGCGATCGGCGTATAATTTACTTTGAGAGATTACTTTTAAGGGTGGAGAAAGAATGAAATTGACTGCTGTTAAAAAAATTTCGGCAGCGTTTCTTGTCCTTGTCTTCGTAGCTTTATTTACAATAGGAGTTTCGGCTGAAACGGTTCAGGACAGACTTGAAGGACAGTTAAACGAAATTATCGATCAATATCAATCGGCCGATCCTGAAAGTCAGGAGAGCATTCAGGAGAGGTTTAATCAATTTTTAGAGGCAAACGGGCTTGAGGATATGGATTTAAGCGATCTTACCGATACCGATATAGCCCATATAATCGGGGATTTGGGAAATAGTTTCTCTTTAATGGAAGATTTTGCCGGACTTGCCGGAGACGCCTGGAGCAGCGCTTTCGCCATGCTTCAAGACGTTGTTAGCGGGGGCGACGGCACGGCGGACGGCTCTAACACCGCGACTCCCGGAAGCGGGGGCGGCAGCAGCGTCAATAACAACAGTAACAACAGTAACGACAGCAACAATAACGATAACGGCGGCAACAATAACCCAAACGGCTACAATTCGCCTAACGTAATCGTTCCCGCAGTTCCCACTACCGCGCCAAACACTCAGCAAGCTCCCGCGGTGGGCATTCCTCCCACTACGGTTATACCGCCCATTTCCACAGAGCCCGACGTCGAAACCACTACGGCGCCCGCTATGGTAGGCGTAGGGGTCGTCGGGCAAGAGGACTTATCTCACGTCGAAAACGTGGTAATCGAGGACAGTTCCGCTACTAGCCCTTCCTCAATTATAGTACTCGTCGTTTTGTCCATCGCGACGCTCGCGGTAGTCGCTTCGATGGTTGTGTTTTTTATAGTGAAACGAAAATAATTTTATGGCGTCTAAAATCTAATATAACGAGGGTTTTTTATGGAAATCAAAATCGAAAAAACAAAAAATCCAAAAGTCCGTCCTTCCGACGAGAGCAAATTAGGATTCGGCAGTTATTTTACCGACCATATGTTCATTATGAACTACGATAAGGGCGAAGGCTGGCACGACCCGAGAATTGTCCCTTACGGTCCTATCGAGCTTGACCCCGCCGCCATGTGCCTTCATTACGGTCAGGAAGTTTTCGAGGGCATGAAGGCTTACCGCTGTCAAGACGGTAGCGTGAGGCTCTTTAGACCAGATAAAAACATGGCGCGTCTAAATCTCTCCAACGACAGGCTCTGCATACCCCCTATTGACGAGGAATTTGCCGTAGAGGCCGTAAAAGAGCTTGTGAGAGTCGACGAGGATTGGATTCCCACGGCCGAGGGGACTTCTCTTTACATTAGGCCCTTCATTATAGCCGCGGACGCTCATTTGGGCGTGCATCCCGCAAATCACCTCTTATTTATGATAATTTTATCTCCCGTCGGGGCGTATTACCCTGAAGGTTTAGATCCCGTCAAAATATATGTCGAGACAAATTACGTCCGCGCCGTAAAAGGCGGTATGGGCTTTACAAAAACGGGCGGCAATTACGCGGCGTCGCTTAAAGCTCAGGACGAGGCTGAAAAAGTCGGTTACACTCAGGTTCTTTGGCTTGACGGCGTTGAGAGGAAATATATTGAGGAAGTCGGCACGATGAACGTCTTCTTTGTGCTTGACGGCGAAATCGTCACCCCGGCTCTGCAAGGAAGTATTTTGGGCGGCATTACGAGAATGTCCTGCATTGAAATCCTCAAATCATGGGGTCTTAACGTATCGGAGCGCAGGCTTTCAATCGACGAGCTTTCTAAAGCTTACGACGACGGCAAACTCCTTGAAGCGTTTGGCAGCGGCACGGCGGCGGTTATCTCCCCCATCGGCGAACTTAAATGGGGCGATAAGATTATGACAATCAACAACGGCGAAATAGGAGAGATTTCTCAAAAGCTTTATGATACGCTGACGGGCATTCAGTGGGGCAAAATCGACGGACCCGAAGGCTGGAGCGTAAAAATATAATCTTAAACGTTGAACGCTGGACGTCAGACTATAAACCATAAAACAGACAGTATCGTCACGGCGGTTTGGCGGCAAACGGCAGGCGGCGGTTAGAGTTTAACAGTTGGAATTTCCCCGCGTCATGTTTGTTAAAACCGGCCGCGTCCCGCGTTTCTTAAGGATTAGCAAGCGGCGGGAGGCGCTTAGTAAAGCTAATAGAATTTAATTATTATCTTTTTAGACTAATCGCTAGTCGCTATCCCAACGTTATGGCAAAGCCAGCTGTTTTACAACCTAATATCCAATACTAACATCGCGGGCGGGCAAAAACCGTCCGCTTGTTTTAAATACCATGCGCAGTTTAGAATTTATTATACCTAAAGAATACGACGACTTAAAAGTCATAAAATATCTAAGGAGCGAAGCGCGGTTATCGTCTCGGCTTGTAAACACCCTAAAGCGCGTTCCCGACGGGATAACTCTAAACGGAGAGCATATAAGAACTATCGATAAACTTCACGAGGGAGACAAACTCTCGGTTAATATCCCCGACGATGAAAAAACGGCCGTGCCTGACAATATTCCGCTTGATATAATATACGAGGACGACGATATTCTAGTGATAGATAAACCGGCGGGACTCGCCATGCACCCTACTCACAACCACATTGAAGGCACGCTGGCGAACGGCGTAAGTTCTTATTTCCTTAAAAAAGGCGAGAACGTAGCGTTTAGAGCCGTGGGGAGACTTGATAAAGGGACGAGCGGAATCGTGGTCTGCGCTCTTAATAAGTACTCGGCGAGCGCTCTTTCAGGAAAAATACAAAAGACGTATTACGCGGTCGTCGGGGGAAAATACGAAGGAGAAGGAGAAATATCCGCCCCAATAATAAGACCCGACCCGCTTAAAACCGTAAGAGCGGTGGGGGAAGGCGGCGACAAAGCCGTCACGTATTGGAAATCGCTTTGGACCGATGGGGAAATTTCCCTTCTCGAAATTAAATTGGGAACGGGCAGAACTCATCAAATAAGGGTTCATTTTTCATACCTGGGAACTCCTCTTTTGGGCGACGACCTATATAACAGCGAGGATTTTAGGATTTCCCGCCCCGCTCTTCACTGCGGAAAAGCGGAACTTACTCACCCCGTAACGGGCGAAAAAATGGAGTTTTCATGTCCTCTGCCCCGTGATATTGCGGGTTTACTTGATGATTTAATTTGATTCTTATAAAATATTTTAAAAAAAGTTTCACAAACTTTTTTGACCGTTTATTGAATTAAAACGTCTCCATAGTCAAAATGCTGAAAATTACGCATTTCGTTTGTGCATAACTTACAAAAGCGATTTACTTTACAACAAAAAGATGTTTAGAATCAATCTTATTTTTACAAAGCCTTGATTGTGCAGTATTCACAAAAAGTATTTCCGTTGTTTGTGCAAAATGACTTGACAAAACAGAAAAAAGGAGTATAATGTAGATGTAATCAAAAGAAAGGAGATAAATAAAATGATGAACAAAGAACTTCGCGTGTATCAGGAGAAACTCATAAAGGAGATGCAAGGCTTAAGCTTCTTTTCCTGGAAGAGATTAAAAAAGGCCATAGAGCTTGCCGGTATCTGCGACATGATGAACCGCTAAGCCCTTAAGGGGGACTTAAAAATCAACGCCCTTTACGGCTTTACATAAATACGCGCGTACAACGGAAACTTTTGATCGCAAAAACCCTTTTTTCCGAAAACGCTTCAAGACCGCTTAAAAAAAGCGGTCTTGATTTTGTTTAATTAAAAGACCCCGTGAAAGACGGGGCGTTATGTTATATTTAAGAGTTTTATCCCACATACGCGCCGCAGGAGCGGCAGAAAACGTCCTCGGAAGACACCGGCTTATGACATTCGGGGCAGTATTTTTCGTCGTCAAGCGGCGACTCGTTTGAACCGCTTTCGGTATTGTCAGAATCAGTATTCGCTCCGTCAGCGTCGGAAGCGTACTTTTCGCCGCCCGTTATTTCGTTCAGCATTGAGTCGGTAGCTTTTAAAATCTCCGAAGCGTCGACGTTGTTTTCGTCAAGGGACGAAGCTCCGCCCGTGATAATATCGGACTCGTCGGCGTATTTTTTAAGAAGCGGATCGTTATAAGAGCCGGCAAGTTTATCCATCATGGCGGCGACCTTAATGGCGGCGGCTGAATCCGCGCTTGAAATGTTGACGTCGCCGCTTTGGCTTGAAGCGGGAGCGATCCCTAAAAGCTCGGCGATTCTGTCGCGCGACATAACCTCGACCGGGACGGGTTCTTTATCTTTGGAGCTGAAATCGTCGTCTAAAACGTCTTTTTCATCGCGCTTAGAGTTTTTATTTCTTTGAATTATAAGGGCTACGATTAAAGACGCGAGAACGACAAAGAGAACCAGCGCGCCTACTAAAGCGGCCTTTTGCCAGGTAAAACCGCCTTCCTCGGCGTTTTGTACAACGAGCGGCCCGGGAATCGTGTACGGCTCGGTGGGCTTTTCAACAAGCGCCGCAACCGTGTCGTCTTCAAAGAGATCAGATAAAGAGCCTAATTTTGACGAAGACTCTTCCTCGGGAACCACAACGCCGGGCAAAGTGGTCGCTTCCACCGTCGTCGTTAAAGCGCCTGTGGCGGCGGCGTTGGGGTCGACAACCTGCGGATAATAATACGACGGGGCGGTAGTATAGTAGTTTTGATAAGGATAAGTTGTGGCGGGCGCGGTCCAGGAACCTGTCAGCGGGGGAGGAGGGGAAGTAGTGTTCGACGGCGACGCGGCGGTAGTATTGGTAGGATTGTTATTTTGGGAAGAAGTAGTGGTTTCACCGTTTGAATCGTTGTTAGGAGAAGTAGTGGGGGCGCCGTTAAAAAGATCGTCGAGCCAATCTCTGAATTCATCGCCGTTTAAATTGCCGTCCAGGGCGTTTTCTTTAGTACTCGCTTTCAAACCGGCGGCGCTTACCAATATACTTATACTGAAAGCGCACAGTATCGCCGTCAGAATTATCAGCGTTTTTTTAAGGCATTTTTTCATTCTATTTCAACTCTTTTAATTCAGTAAATCGTAAACGGCGCGGCGGTTAATGTTATGCCGAAATTTCAATAAAATTTAAAACGAGTCGGCCAATCTCGCCGAATATCTTAAAATGCTTCTCGCGTCTTTCGCGGTAATTCTCTTGTCTCCGTTTACGTCCGCCGCGTTGAACTCTATTGAATTAAGCTCATAAAGCTTTGAACTCGCCTTTAAAACGATTCTCGCGTCGGAGGCCGTGACGCTCTCGTCAAAGTTTACGTCCCCTAAAACGTAAGGGGGAGCGTCGGTAGACGGGGCGGTCGTATCTTTAGTCGGGAAGTCTCTTGTGACGTGTTCCGCGGTCGTTACGGTTTCTTTAGTTTCAGAACCCGGCTCGGAAGGGGTAAAAGCGTACTTTGTGGTAGCTGTCGGAACAGCCGAATCCTCTTCGCCGCCGTTTAAAATATTGCTCAAAATGTAAAGAACGAGGTCGTAAGTCGACGCCTCTTTAATTGAATCGGGTATTTCGATATCAGAGCCGAAGTTTTCATAGACCCATGCTTCAAACGAACCGCCGTTATTGAGATAATCTATAAGTTCGACGGCTAATAAAACGTTCTCTTTTATGTTTAAATCGTCTAAAAATTTCCCGAAATCGGAAAGCGCGTTGGAATCCGCGGAAGAAGGCTTCTTTGAGGGCGTCTCCTCCTCGGTCGTGGAAACATACGACTCGACGATAGAACTTAAGTCGGGTAAAAAAGGAACGCCCGGGGCGTCCGCCGCGTCGGCGTAAGCCGAAAGACTGAGTAAAGTAAAAGAACAGACAATCGAAATAATCACGATTGACGAGATTAGGATTTTAAGATTTGTTTTTTTCATAATATCAGCCTTTTAGTTATTCTTTTCCTAAATATTTGTCTCCCCAATACGAAACGTCCGAAAAATCGTCTTCATCGGAAATTAAATCATTGAGAGCGGATTTTTCGTCGCCGTAATTTTCCATCCTGCTTACAGCCCGGGCGGTTTTATTTGAATTGTAATCGTCTTTATGCTCGTCGTCGCTGTTCCAATAACTTATATCGGAGTAATCGTCTTTTTCGTCGTCGTCAAGAAAATCGTCCGCGTCGTCCGCGAATTCCTTTAAAATTCCGGGCTGCGGCGAATTGGGAATAGTCGATTTGCGCTTTACCTCGGAATCAAACTCAGTGCGTCTCGTCATAAAAATAAGTATAATAGCGGCGGTGAGAACAATTATAATGACGGCGGCTATAAAAACGACGAGAGTAAGAGTACTGCCGTCAAGCTTCATGTTGCTTTTATTCGCGCTGTTTACGACTAAAACGGACGCGACTTCCTCGCCGGCGTCATCGTTGTCGGCGGGGGCTTCGGTTTGGTTTGCGGCGTTATTTTGAGTCGTAGTCGGGGAAGCGGTAACTCCGCCTTGAGCGCTCGTCGTTCCGGCGGGGCTTAAAGAGCCCGAACCCGATTGAACATAGCCGTTTTGAGGGACGTTTATCTGAGGAAGGTTATTTTGGGTTACGTTTTGCGAAGCGGTGGTCGTTTCGTTATTGCCGCCGATTCCCTGCAAGCGCGATAAAAGAGAGTCCGCGTCGCCGTCTAAAACGCCCGAAAACCTGTCCAAAATGCCGTCGACAACGCCCTCGCCATTGGCGGCGGCGTCCAATAACCCGCCGGTAGTAGTTACGGAAGGCTCGGTCGTAGGGGTTAAGGTCGTAGTTTCAGGGACAAAATCATCCTCCCCGTCGTCGACAATATACACGTTGTCGGCAAACGAGACCACTTGAAACGCTATAAGCAGCAAAATCGCGAACATCACGGATACTGACTTTTTCATCCTAACTCTTCCCTAAAGACAACAACATCAGTTTAACTTTGAAGCTTTAAATATTATTGATAATATTGTACCATAAATAATTATTGCAATAATTCTAAAATAGAAAATAAGGCAAATTTTAAGTTGCGAAAAGATTTGCCCGCCCCTCGCAAGCGTAAAAATCACAACGATCCGCAAGGGGCGAAAGCCGCGTTAAATTCTAAAACTTAGTCTTCGTCGTCTTGATCGGAAGCCTCGTCCTCGGAAGAATCGGAATCTTCCTCGTCGCTTTCGTTTCCTCCGCGCCCCGCTTTAATGGCGATAAGAGCGATTCCGACTATGGCGGCCACCGCTAAAACGCCGACTATAAGGTACACGTACCATTTTGAGGATTTTTTAGAGGAGTCGTTTTCCGTATTGTTGTTCTGAACGTTGGGGACGGTTACCGCTACGTTGTGAGAGTCTTTTCTCTTGGCGTCGCCCACTACGTTAATGCTCCCCGCTATGTCCCCGCCGTCGTCGGAATCGAAAGACGACGCCCAGAACGTAAAGCCGTTTATGTCGTAATTTTCGCTCTTTGGCTTAAACACGTATTTCGCGAGCGCCAAATTGCCGTCCGCGTCAAGGTCGCTTTCCTGGCAGCTTTCGGCGAAAACCAGGGAGCAAGTGCAAAGACCGTCCTCGGAAATCGCTTTGCCTTCGGCGATCATCGCCTGCGACTCCCCGATGGACTCTGAGCTTTGGTATTCGTAAACCGCCGGGTCGTAGGCTAAATTTAAGTCGGCCGACTGCGTTCCAACAGCGTTTTTGATGTAGATTGAAACGGTGACCATGCCCGTTTCGTCGTCAAACGCGGAGTCGTAGAAAAGTTCCGGCGTCGCGGCGAAAACGGTAATTGACGCCGAAACAAGCATTACGGCGGTAAGCATAATTACAAATAATTTCCTTCTCATAAAATAATCTCCCGTAAAATACTTAGACAAACCTAAAATTCATCTTTTAATACTATATCACATAATTTAAAAGTTGTCAATATAGTGTATATATTACCATAAATCAGAAAAATTTCCGAAAAAATTCCCCATTTTTAAATTTTGCGATAGAGGATGGTTTTGTTGTTTTTTAAAAATACGAACGCCTAATAAAAAAAGTTAAAAAATTCCTAAATTATCTTGTAAAACGTGGGAAATTTATGTATAATGTTAAACGGAGGGCGAGAATAGCTCGCGCCTAATAATAATAATGGGAGCATGATAGCATGGCGTCAAGATGTCCTAAGTGTCAATACAAATTCGGTATGCTCGATTTTAAGGCGGAATGTCCCGTCTGCGGCGTTAATATTCCAAACTTCGACTGGGAAAACAGACTCGAGCTTGATTCCGTTAAAGCGGATGATTCCTGGTTAAGCTTCAGAAGAAAAATAAATTCCTTTAAAAAAGCGATATTCGGCAATAAATCCCGTATCGCCCGTTTTGTGCTTACGTTCGCGCCGGCGCTCTTCGTGTTGTTCCCCATGTTTACGGTAAACGTGAATCTCCCGTTTTCGCAGGGGAGCGAGAAGATTTCGGCTCTGAATCTTATTTTATCCATCGTAAACGGGGAAATCGACATAGGCTCTACTTTAAGTTTCGCGTCTCTCCCGAGATCCGGCGGGTCGTTTAAGCTTCTCTACGCGTCGATAGCCTTAGTGGTTCTCGGTTTTCTGGCGGGCGTCGCCAACTTCTTTGTTCTTTTGCTTTCAGGCATAGGCTACCACGTCAGAGGGAATATAATTTGCTGCTCTTTAAGCTCGGTGTTTTTTGCGGGGGCGATCGTTTTAATTTTGGCGGCCGGCAGTTCTTTTAAATCGTCAATCCCCGAAATAGTCGCTCTCAAACTTTCAATAGGGCTTTTCGTGGGTCTCGCGTTTTTCATATTAAATCTTGTTTTAAGTTTTATGATGAAAAAACAGTTTCAGCCCGAAAAGGAAGAGTACAGGAAGCTCACTATAGCCGAACTCGAAAAAAGATTGTCGGAATAGCGCTTAAGTTAGAATGAGATCGTTCAAAATCACAAAAAGCGACGCGGGTACGCGTCTTGACAGGTTTGTCAAAAAAACCTGCGAGACGCTGCCTGCTAATCTTATGTACAAATATATAAGATTAAAAAGAATAAAAGTAAACGGCAAAGGGCGTCCCTCGTCGTCAAGGTTAAACGAAGGCGACGTCGTCGATATGTACGTTGGCGACGAATTTTTTGAAAAGTCTTACGATAAATACGATTTTTTAAAAGCCGGAAAAGAGCTCAACATAATTTATGAGGATGAAAACATATTGATTCTCGATAAAAAAGCGGGGCTTTTGTCACATCCCAACGATACTGAATATCGCGACGCCTTAACAACGAGAGTTGCGCGCTATCTTTATGAAAAAGGCGAATATGACCCCGAAAGCTCTTTCGCCCCGTCGCTCGCCAACAGGATAGACCGCAACACGGGAGGGCTCGTTTTAGCCGCTAAAAACGAGGAGTCCCTTAAAATCCTTAATGAAAAAATAAAAAACAGAGAAATCGATAAAAGCTACCTCCTCGTGACCGTCGGGAAACCTCCAAAAAACCGCGATATTATGACGGCGTTTATGAAAAAAGACGAAAAGAAAAATATCGTGACGGTAAAAAGTCATCCTTTTGAAGGCGCTAAGACGATGATTACGGAGTACGCCGTTTTAAATTCAAAAGGCGGTTTAAGTTTAATAGAGGCGAAGCTTCACACCGGAAGAACGCATCAAATAAGAGCGCATTTCGCGTTTATAGGCTGCCCCCTCTTAGGCGACGGGAAATACGGCAAAAACGAAATCAATAAAAAATACGGCGGCGGCAGAAAGCAGTTTTTGTATTCTTATAAGATTGCTTTCAATTTTAAAAACAACGCGGGAAGACTCTCTTATTTAAACGGAAAAACATTTGAAACACACGATATTTGGTTCTTAAAGCCGTCCTCGCCCGCGTACTTCCTGATAAATTAAACGTTTTATACGGCGCGATCCTTCAAAATTTTAAAAATTGATATTCAAAACATAAAATTATCGAAAACGGGCGTAAGATAAAAAATATTAAACCTTAAAATACAGAAAAAAAATCAGCAAAAATCAAAACTTTTAATTTAACTCTTGCATATTTAGAAAAAAAATGGTATTAT